>JBGAJT010000249.1:0-5220 GCA_044224785.1 Candidatus Nanopelagicales bacterium
ACATGGTCGGCGGCTCGTACAGCAAGGCGCTGACGACGACCTTCATTCCCGAGCTCACCTCGATGAACTGCCTGATGGCGGGAATGGCCATCGTTTCGATGATCGGCAAGGCAAACGTCGCCGGCAGCGAGCATCCGTCTGCGCGAGACGGCTCGGGTCATGACGTCACGACATCCCCGACATCGAGCCCGACGGGCTGGGGTTGTACGACTCGCTGCCGCCGTCGTAGTCGCGCGCGGCGGCCTCGATCTGCAGGGTCGTGCCCGACCTGAAGGTCAGCGTGATGGCGACCTTCTCGCCGACCTTGATGGGTCCGGCGAGCTCCATGAGCATGATGTGGTTCCCGCCGGGCTCGAGGACCGCCGAGCCGTGAGCGGGGACCGTGATGCCGTCCTTCTTCTCCTGCATCACCATCTGGCCGTCCTGCATGACCATCTCGTGGAGCTCGACCATGCCGGCGACCGAGGTCGACGCGGACACCAGGACGTCGGCGTTGCTCGAGCTGTTCTCCAAGGTGACGAACGCGGCGGTCATCCCGCTCGGGGCGGTCTTGACCCACGGGTCCTTCGCCGTGATCCCCGGCGCGGGGGAGGCCGTGGTCCCGGCCGACGAGCCGCAGGCCGCGAGCACGGCCGCGACGAGGACGAGAGCGGACGCGCGCCAGCCGGCGCGCAGGGAGGGTCGGACGTACGAGTGCATGGGGTTCTCCTGTCGAGAGGTGGGTGCGCGCACGCGCAGGCACCGCGCGGTGGACGGCGGCGAGGGGCGGCCCGGGGGGTCGCGGGGGGGGAGCGAGGCGTCGCGGACGACGCCAGGATCACGCCGGACAGGGCGGCGCGTTGCTCCAGGAGACGACCAGGTGGCGGCGCGGGCGGACGATCCTGACGCGCCGGAGGACAGGTTCTGCGGGCGCGGGAGCCGGGAGCTCGACGGGCGTCGTCAGCAGCCATCGGCGGAGCAGGCCGGAGACGAGGTGCGCCGAGCGCGCGAGCGCTGCGAGGAGCAGGGCCGTGACCGGCACGGCGATCAGGTGCCAGACGAGCATCGCGGTCTGCGGCGACCCCGTCGGTGCGGCGGCGACCCCGTGAACGTGACCGTGCGGTGCTGCCAGGACCAGGCGCGGGTCGGCCGTAGCGCCCGCGAGGGAGTGCACGACGAGCTGCACGACGGCGATCACGGGCAGCAGCCGCGACAGGGTCCACGCGCGCGCGACCGTGGCGCCGAGCACCGCGGCTCCCACCGCTGCGACCAACGCTGACGACGGGTCGAGGGCCTGGCCGTGACCGAGGGAGTGGCCCGCCGCGGCCAGGGCGACCGAGACGACGGCGAGCGGGACCGCTGCCGCGCGCCTGTCGTTCCGCCCTCGCATGGGCGCGATGCTAGGCGGTGCGGCAGCGGACGGCTGCCCCGGTTCCGGGCTGCGGGCACGGTCAGAAGGACGGGTACCTCGGGTCGGGGCGGGCCCACCGGTTAAGTGCGGCGCGGGCGCGGGCCACGGGGCTCGCGGCGTCGGCAGCTGCACCGACCCCGGCCAGCACCGGGGCGCCCCGGCCGCCGATCGCGGCGACGACGCTCGCCACCGCGGCGACCATGTCGCCGCGCGCGGCCTCGGCCCGGGCCGGCCAGTCCTCCCAGTCGCACAGGAGGGAGGAGGCGTCGACCCAGACCAGCGAACCGCACGGCTGCGGGTCGCGGCCGGGCGACTCGGGCAGGCCGTCGGGCAGCAGGACCAGGACCCGGCCTGCGGGTCCGCGCGTCATGACCCGGGCGCGCACGGCGTGCCGGCACCACGGCCCCGGCACCTCCGGTACGGCGTACACGTGGCCGATGTGCAGCTCGGACGACCGCATGGAACCTCCCACCCCTGTACAGCGAGGTGATCGGCCCCGGGGGCGCGGCGTCCTGAACCGCGCCACCCACAGGGAGCAGCCGCAGCGCGGCTACAGGCCGGTGACCGCCTCGAGCCGGCCCGAGGCGATCGCCGCGGCGAGCAGGGCGTGGTCGGCCTCGTTGCGGTCGGCGTACGCGACCGAGAAGTCGGCGATCGCCTCCTCGAAGTGGTCCTTCTTGCCGAGGTACGCCGCCATCGCCACCCGGTCGCCGGCGCGCGCGTGGGCGCGCGCGAGGGTCCAGGCGCAGAGCTTGGCGTACTCGGTCATGCCGGCCGGCTGCATGAGCTCGGCGGGGAAGGACAGCTTCCAGTCGCGGAGCTGGCGCAGGTAGAAGTCGCGGCTGACGCCGTCGTAGCCGTCCTGGCGCTTCCAGCCCAGGAAGATGTCCGACGCCGCCTGCATGAGGCGCTGACCGTGCACGACGCGCTCGCCGTTGTTGGCCTTGCGCCGGCCGACGACCTTCGCCTTGTGGATCACCGACGGGCCGGCCTCCTTGGCCTGCAGCATCAGCGGGTCGCCGCTGTCGAGGCCGCGCAGCAGGAGCACCCAGCAGCGGGTGCCGACGCTGCCGACGCCGACCACCTTGCGGGCCATGTCGATGACCTCGTACTGCTCGAGCAGGTGGCGGCGGTCCGAGGCCAGCGTCGCGCGGTACTCGCGCACCATCGTGCGCATCTGCTCGCTGAACTCGTCCCGCGTGCGGTCCGGGAGCAGCTCCTCGATGGTCTCGATGAGCGGCGGCTGGTGCCGCAGCCGGAGCTGGCCGTCGACGACCGTCGTCATCTTCACGACGGCCTGGGCGCTCGTCCGGGTGCGCGCCTTCGTCATCGCCTCCTCGGCCCACCTGCGGCCCCGCTCGGGGAGGTGCTCCTTCACCCGCGCGATCGACTCGTCCATGTCGATGCGGGCGTACCAGACCTCGAGGTTGCCCATGTCGGCGAACCCGAGCATCGTCTCGCGGTACTCGCGGACGCAGTCGACGACGATCCGGCGCCGCACCTTGCGGCTGAAGCCGTTGCTCCGCCCGGCGATCTCCAGGCTGGCGGCGAGCCGCTTGACGTCCCACTCGAAGGGACCGCGCGCGGTCTCGTCGAAGTCGTTGATGTCGAAGAGCATCCGTCGCTCGGGCGAGGCGAACACGCCGAAGTTCGCCAGGTGCGCGTCGCCGCAGATCTGGGTGTACAGCCCGGTGTCGGGCCCGTTCCCGAGGTCGACCGCCATCACCAGGGCTGCACCGCGGTAGAAGGTGAACGGCGTGGCCGACATCCGGCCGTAGCGGATGGGCAGCAGCTCCTGCACGCGGGAGACCCCCTGCTCGACGAGCAGGTCGACCGGGTCGGGACGCGTGCTGGGCAGCACCAGCTCGGCATGGGCCTCGAGCGGCAGCGCCTTGCGCGCGGACTTCCCGAGCTCCACCCGGCGCTTGCGCTCGGGGTGGTCCTTGCGGGCGAGCTCGGGTGCTGCGTCGGACGGCTGCGACGGTGCCATGGGAGTCCCCCTCGGTCGGCGTGGGCCCGATCTTGCTCCGTGGAGCGCGTCCGCGCCTCCTCCTTGGAGGAGGAGACCCCGATCTGCGGCAGGCGCGCGTGAGAGGATGCGGGCAACGGCGCTGCAGTCGCCGTGAGACGGGGATCGACATGGTGCTGGCGGACCGCCTCGTCGTCGTGCGCGACGACGACCGGGTGCTCGACGTGCCCGGGCTGGTCGCTGTGCTGCCCGAGGTCACCCGCCGCTCGCTCCTGGACCGCCTGACCGGAACGCGGGCCGCCCTCGTCATCGTCTGCGGACCCGCCGGCGCGGGCAAGTCCACGCTGCTGCGCCAGTGGGCGGTCGAGGACCGGCGCGCGACCGTGCAGGTCGACCTGTCCCCCCGTCACGGCTCCCCTGCGATGCTCGCCGACGCCGTGGTCGCGGCCCTGTCGACCGTCGGCCCCGACGAGCACGGTGCGCGTGCGGCGATCACCGACGAGGAGCCGGCCTTCTCCGCGGTCGTGGTCCCCGGGCTGGGCGACGTCGCGGCCAGCCGCGCGCGCCCCTATGTCCTCGTGCTCGACGACGTGCACCTGCTCCGGGAGCCGCGCGCGCAGCAGCTGATCCGATCGCTGGCCGACGGTGTGCCCGACGGCTCGACGCTGGTGCTCGCGACCAGGGGTGCACCGCCCGCCTGGGTCGCGCGGCTGCGAGCCGAGGGGCGGGCCGTCGTGGTGCACCCGAGCGACCTCGCGTTCGACGCCGACGAGGCCGCCGAGCTCGTCTCCGGCCTCGGGCTGCCGCAGGACGCGGCGTCGGACCTCCTGCGCGAGACCGACGGCTGGGCCGTCGCGCTGCACCTGGCCGTCCTCGCGCGCATGACCGACGGGGACGGCGGTGCGTCGTACGACGACGCCGGGATCACCGACTACCTGCGATCCGAGGTGCTCGACCGGCTCCCGTGCGAGCAGCGCGACCTGCTCGTGCGCACGAGCATCGTCGAGGCACCCACCGCCGAGCTCTGCGACGCCGTGCTCGATCGCGACGACTCGGCCCGGCTGCTCCGCGACGCCGTGCGCCGGACCTCGCTGGTCCGCGAGGACCACGGCGTCTTCCGCGCGCACCACCTGCTGCTCGACACGCTGCGCGCCGAGCTGGCCGGGACCGTCGACGCCGACGAGACCGCGGCGCTGCACACCCGTGCCGGGCGCTGGTTCCTCGCCCAGGGCGACCCCGAGACCGCCGTGCACCACGCCCTGCTCGCCCACGACATGGAGACCGTCGAGAGCGCGGTCGGGCACGCCGTCCCGGAGTCGGCGGGATCCGGGCGCAGCGACCGCCTCACCCGGCTGCTCGGCCAGATGTCCGAGGAGCAGATCGCGGGCAATCCCTGGCTGGCCCTCGCGGCCGCCTGGGGCAGCCTGCAGCGCGGCGACGTCGACGGCCGCGACCGCTGGACGGTGCACGCCGAGGCCCACGCGGGCCGCGGGTGGCGCGAGCGGGTCCGGACCGACTCCTACGCCGCCTCGCTGGCCGTGCTCCTCGCCATGGTCGGCCGCGACGGGGTCGCCGCGACCGCGCAGCTGTGCGAGGACGCCCTGGTGGGTCTAGCGCCCGACGACCCGTTCCGCTGCCCGGCGTCGTTCCTCCTCGCCGTCAGCCGCACGATCGTCGATTACGTCCTGAAGGAGCATCAGGGCATCCTCGTCACGGACGCGGCGACCGACGCCCGGTTCCGCGGCGGGGCGAGCATCCACAAGCACCACATCCGCGAGGTGATCTGCGTCCCGCTGAAGGGCCGCCGCGAGACGCTCGGCGTCATGTTCCTGGACACGCAGTCGAACCTGAAGAACGTCGT
>JBGAJT010000024.1:0-19849 GCA_044224785.1 Candidatus Nanopelagicales bacterium
GCGGCCCGGGCCGCCCGGGCGGGAGGCCCCCGAGCCCCGGGGACCGCGCGGCGGGCGCGACCTGAGGTCGCGCCCTCCTGCTCTGTGGCGGATCCAGGATTCGAACCTGGGTAGGCGTAAGCCGACGGATTTACAGTCCGCTCCCATTGGCCGCTCGGGCAATCCGCCAATCACCGTCCGAGGACGGCCCGGAAAGGATACATAGCCCCGAGCCCCGTCGTGAAATCACCCGGGACGAGCGGCCCCGGCGCGGGCAGGGGCGGCCGGACTAGGCTCGGCACAGGCACACCCACGCGAGCACGGAGAACCCACGCCATGGCCGACAGCAGCTTCGACATCGTCAACAAGATCGACCGCCAGGAGGTCGACAACGCGCTGAACCAGGCCGCCAAGGAGCTCTCCCAGCGCTTCGACTTCAAGAACACCGGCGCGAAGATCGAGTGGAAGGGCGAGCTCGCGGTCGAGATCACCGCCGACACCGAGGAGCGGGCCAGCGCCGCGCTCGACGTGTTCCGCGACAAGCTCGTGAAGCGCCAGATCTCGCTCAAGAGCCTGGAGTCCGGCGAGCCGACGCTGTCGGGCAAGCAGTACAAGATCGGCTGCACGCTCAACGCCGGCATCAGTCAGGAGCAGGCCAAGAAGCTCGGCAAGCTCATCCGCGACGAGGGCCCGAAGTCGGTCAAGGCGCAGGTCATGGGCGACGAGCTCCGCGTCACGTCCAAGAGCCGCGACGACCTGCAGGCCGTCCAGACCCTGGTGAAGGGCGCCGACCTGGACTTCGCCGTCCAGTTCGTGAACTACCGCTAGAAGGGGGCCGGCGATGATCCGGCAGATCGAGGACATGCCCGCGGGCACCCTCGGGTTCGCGGCGGTCGGCGAGGTGACCGCGAAGGACTACGAGGAGGTCCTCGCCCCCGCGGTGCGCGCCGCCCAGGAGGCCGGCGGCATCCGGCTGCTCTAGCTGCTCGACGACCGCTTCGAGAGCTACTCCGGCGGCGCCTTCGTGCAGGACGGCCGGCTCTGGCTGGGCCACCTCGGATCCTGGGACAAGGTCGCCTGCGTGACCTCGGCCGAGTGGGTCGTGAAGGGCATCGACGCGTTCGCCTGGCTCATGCCGGGCGAGGTCCGCAGCTTCGCGCCGTCCGACCTCGACGCCGCCAGGGCCTGGGTCGCGAGCTAGACCGGCTCAGCGGGAGCGGGGGCCGGGGTCGACGACCACGGCACGCTCGTCGAGCGCGGGCTGGGCCACGACGTCGGACTCCCAACCTGCCAGCCGGTCGCGGCCGTGGACCAGCGCAGCGGCGCTGGGCTCGGCGTAGGTCGCCGTGGGCGCCCAGTGCAGGGCGTCGAACGGGCAGACCTCGACGCAGATTCCGCAGTACATGCAGAGCGCGTAGTCGATCGAGAAGCCGTCGAGCACGTTGACCGTGCGCGGGCGGCGGTGCTCGTCGTCGGGCGGGAGCGTCTCGACGTGGGAGTCGATGACGAGGCACCAGTCGGGGCACTCGCGGACGCACAGCATGCAGACCGTGCAGCGCTCCTCGACGAGGCCGATGACGCCGCGGGCGCGGGCCGGACGCTCGATCACGAGCCCTCCCTCGGCCAGTCCGCGGGGACGCCCGGCGGTGGCGTGCGACGGCGCGGGCGACCGGTCGAGTCGGCCGGGTCCTTGTCGCCGGGCCACGGTGTCGTCGGCCGGGCCATGAGCAGCACGTCCTTGCGCAGCGGGGTCGCGGGTGCGGACGGGTCAAGCAGCAGCGGCGCGAGCGGGTCGTGCCCGGTGAAGCCGACGCCGAGCATCTCGTGCGCCTCGCGCTCGTGCCACGCGGCGCCGGCGTAGACGTCGACGAGCGTCGGGACCGCGCCGTCGGCCGCGACCCGGGTCCGCAGCATCAGGTGCTCGGACGCGTCGGGCCGGCTCAGGTGGGCGACCACCGCGAGCTCGTCGGCGCCGAGGTCGTACGCCGCGAGCAGGTCGAAGTACGTCGCGCCGGCGTCACGCGCCGCCCGGGCGGCGTCGGACCAGCGCGCGGGCTCGACGTCGAGGGTCTCGCTCCCGAAGCCGGCGTCGGTCCCGACCCGGTCGGCGCCGAGCGCCTGCTGGACGGCGGCGACGAGCGCGCTCACGGTGCGCCCACCAGGCCGGCGAGGGCGTCGAGCAGCGCCTCGGGCGGCGGGGGGCAGCCGGGGACGACGAGATCGACCGCCAGGACCTCGCCGGCGCCGGGCACGACGGCGTAGGAGTCCCAGTACGGCCCTCCTGTCGCGGCGCAGGCGCCGAACGAGACCACCCGGACGTCGTCCCCGAGGCCGTCGCGCAGCCCCCGAAGGCACGGAGCGAGCGCGGTGGTGACGGTGCCCGAGACGACGAGCACCTCGACCGCGGCGCCGGGCTCGACGACCAGGGCGCCGTCGCGGCGCGACGCCGCGCTGCCGAGGGCTGCGGCCATCACCTCGAGCGTGCAGCAGGCCAGACCCGCCTCGAGGAGGTGGACGACGAGGTCTCGGCCGCCCCACGAGACCTCGAGACGCAGGGGCGCCGGCGGCTGCGGCGGCCCGAGGACGGGGAGGCCCACCGGGGTGGGGCCGGTCCCTGCTGCCGTCGCCATGCCGTCGAGCCTAGTCGGGCCGCGCGACGCGCCGTTCCGGCCGCTGGACCCTTGCGCGCGACATCGCCCCGGGAGGGGGAGGATGGTCACCGCGGCCCTGCGCCCGGCGCTGGACCGCGCGTGCACACCTGTGCCCGTCGGTGTCCGGCGGGTCCCTAGAAGGCGGCGATTCGTGAGCAAGCAGGTGGTCCAGCTCCACCGGGTGATCATCCGGTTCGCGGGCGACTCCGGCGACGGCATGCAGCTGACCGGCGACCAGTTCACCTCCAGGACGGCGAGCTTCGGCAACGACCTCTCGACGCTGCCGGACTTCCCGGCCGAGATCCGCGCACCAGCGGGCACCATCCCGGGCGTCTCGGCGTTCCAGCTGCACTTCGCCGACCACGACATCACCACGGCGGGCGACACCCCCAACGTGCTGGTGGCGATGAACCCGGCGGCGCTCAAGGCGAACCTGAAGGACCTGCCGCGCGGCGCCGACATCATCGTCAACACCGACGAGTTCACGACGCGCAACCTCGCGAAGGTCGGCTACGACGCCAACCCGCTCGAGGACGGCTCGCTCGAGTCCTACGCCGTGCACCGGATCCCGCTCACCTCCATGACCGTCGAGGCCCTCAAGGGCTCGTCGATCACGAAGAAGGAGGCGGAGCGGGCGAAGAACATGTTCGCGCTCGGCCTGCTGTCGTGGCTCTACCACCGGCCGACCGAGGGCACGCTGAACTTCCTGCGCGCCAAGTTCGCCAAGAAGCCCGACATCCTCGCCGCGAACATCACGGCGTTCGAGGCCGGCTGGTCCTACGGCGAGACCACCGAGGACTTCTCGGTGCAGTACGAGGTGCAGCCGGCGCCGATGGCGTCGGGCCGCTACCGCAACATCTCGGGCAACCTCGCGCTCGCCTACGGCCTCATCGCCGCGTCGCAGCGCGCGGAGCTGCCGCTGTTCCTCGGGTCCTACCCGATCACGCCGGCGTCCGACATCCTCCACGAGCTCAGCAAGCACAAGCGTTTCGGCGTGATGACCTTCCAGGCCGAGGACGAGATCGCGGGCGTCGGCTCGGCCATCGGTGCGGCGTACGGCGGCATGCTCGCCGTCACCACGACCTCGGGTCCGGGTGTCGCGCTGAAGTCCGAGGCGATCGGTCTCGCCGTGTCGCTCGAGCTGCCGCTCGTCATCGTCGACGTGCAGCGCGGCGGCCCGTCGACGGGACTGCCGACCAAGACCGAGCAGGCCGACCTCCTGCAGGCGATGTTCGGCCGCAACGGCGAGGCACCGGTGCCGATCGTGGCGCCGCGCTCCCCCGGCGACTGCTTCTACGCCGCGCTCGAGGCGGTCCGCATCGCCACGACGTACCGCACGCCCGTCTTCCTGCTCTCCGACGGCTACGTCGCCAACGGCTCCGAGCCGTGGCGCATCCCCGACGTCGACTCGCTGCCGGACCTGCGCGTGGAGTTCGCGACCGAGCACAACCACACGGCCGACGACGGCACGACGGCGTTCTGGCCCTACCTGCGCGACCCGGAGACGCTCGCCCGCCCGTGGGCGGTGCCGGGCACGAAGGGTCTCGAGCACCGCATCGGCGGCATCGAGAAGGCCGACGGCGTCGGCAACATCTCCTACGACGCGGACAACCACGACCGGATGGTGCGGCTGCGCCAGGCCAAGATCGACGGCATCACCGTGCCCGACCTCGAGGTCGACGACCCGGACGGCGACGCCCGGGTGCTCGTCCTGGGCTGGGGCTCGACGTACGGCCCGATCAACGCCGGCTGCGAGATCGCGCGGCGCTCGGGCGTCAAGGTGGCCCAGGCCCACCTGCGCCACCTCAACCCGTTCCCGGCGAACACCGAGGAGGTGCTGCGCCGCTACGACAAGGTCGTCATCCCCGAGATGAACCTCGGACAGCTCGCGCTGCTCATCCGCGGCAAGTACCTCGTCGACGCCATCCCCGTGAACCAGGTGCGCGGTCTGCCGTTCAAGGCCGAGGACCTCACCGCCGTCATCAAGGACGTGATCGCCAGTGTCTGAGTCGACGACCGAGCTGCCCTTCCCCTCGCTGCGGCTGGTCCCCCGGTCCGACGTCAAGGAGTCCGCGAAGGACTTCAAGACCGACCAGGAGGTGCGCTGGTGCCCGGGCTGCGGCGACTACGCGATCCTCGCCGGCGTCCAGGCCTTCATGCCCGAGCTCGGGGTGGCGCACGAGAACATCGTGTTCATCTCCGGCATCGGCTGCTCGAGCCGCTTCCCGTACTACATGAACACCTACGGGATGCACTCGATCCACGGCCGCGCGCCGGCGATCGCCTCGGGGCTGGCCATCACGCGCCCCGACCTGTCGGTGTGGGTCGTCACCGGTGACGGCGACGCGCTGTCGATCGGCGGCAACCACCTCATCCACGCGCTGCGTCGCAACGTGAACCTCAAGATCCTGCTGTTCAACAACCGGATCTACGGCCTCACCAAGGGGCAGTACTCGCCGACATCGGAGATGGGCAAGGTCACCAAGTCCACGCCGATGGGCTCGCTCGACCAGCCGTTCAACCCGGTGTCGCTCGCGATCGGCGCCGAGGCGTCGTTCGTGGCGCGCACGATCGACTCCGACCGCAAGCACCTGATCGAGACGCTGCGCGCCGCCGCCGCCCACGACGGCACGGCGCTGGTCGAGATCTACCAGAACTGCAACATCTTCAACGACGGTGCCTGGGACCCGCTCAAGGACTCCGAGCACCGCGACGGGAAGATCCTGCGCCTCGTGCACGGCGAGAAGATCCTGCTCGCCGACGGCACGCAGGGCGTCGTCCGCGGCGCCGACGGCCGGCTCGCGCTGGTCGACGTCGCCGAGGTCGGGCTCGACGCCGTGCTCGTCCACGACGCGACCGACAGCGACCCGTCGATGGCGTTCGCGCTCTCCCGCCTGTCCGACCCGGTGACGCTCGAGCACACGCCCATCGGCGTGTTCCGCGACGCACCGCGGGCCACCTACGACCAGCAGTTCCGCGACCAGATGTCGGTGGCGCAGCAGAACAACCCCGCCGACCTCGAGGCGCTGCTGTCCGGCAGCGACACCTGGGACATCGCGTAGCGACGTCGGACCGCCCCGTGAGGCCGTGGGAGCGGCGTCGCGGGGCGGTCGCACGTCCGGGTCGTCCCGCCACGTGAACGCCGGTGCCGCCCGGCGGCTGCGCGGCGTAGCGTGACCGCTGCCATGTCCCAGACCACCTCAGCCCCGCGGTCGTCCTACCGCGTCGGCCTGCTGCTGGGCATCGGCGCCTACGGCCTCTGGGGCCTCTTCCCGCTGTTCTGGCCGCTGCTGGAGCCGGCGTCGGCGCTCGAGATCCTGGCCGACCGGTTCTTCTGGTCCTTCGTGTTCCTGGCGCTCGTGATGACGGTGACGCGGTCGTGGTCGCGCCTGCGGCCAGCACTGTCGCAGCGGCGCAACCTCGCGCTGCTCGTCGTCGCGACCGTGCTCATCTCGCTCAACTGGGGCGTCTACATCTGGGCGGTGAACTCCGGTCGGGTGGTCGAGGCCTCCCTCGGCTACTTCATCAACCCGCTCGTGATCGTGCTGCTCGGCACGCTGGTCTTCAAGGAGCACCTGCGACGGCTGCAGTGGACGGCCGTCTGCATCGCCGCGGTCGCCGTCGCGATCCTCACCCTGGGGTTCGGCGGCGTGCCGTGGATCGCCCTCGCGCTGGCGTTTTCCTGGGCGGGCTACGGCGTCGTCAAGAAGATCGTGGGGATGGACCCGATCGCCAGCCTCACCATCGAGACCGCCTACGCGACGCCGGTCGCCGTCGTCTACCTGGTCTGGCTGCAGGCCCAAGGACAGCTCGTGTTCGGCCACAGCTCGCCCGGCAACACCGCGCTGCTCATGCTCACCGGTGTGGTGACGGCGGTCCCGCTGGTGATGTTCGGCGGTGCGGCCAACCGCATCCCGCTCTCGACCATCGGCGTCCTGCAGTACCTCACGCCGACGATCCAGTTCGTCATCGGCATCACCGTCGCCGGCGAGACGATGTCGGCGTTCCAGTGGGTCGGGTTCGTGGTCGTGTGGGCGGCGCTCGCGGTCTTCACCTACGACGGGGTACGGCATGCCCGGCGCACGCGCGCAGGCGTCCCGGACGAGCCGGGCGTCGACGAGGTCGAGGCCCCCGTCTGATCAGTGCAGGATGTTGATCGCCCGCGCGATCACCAGCGCAGCCGTCACCAACGACACCACCGACTGCAGCATCATCGCGAGCTTCGCCCATCGCGACAGCGGCATGGTGTCCGTAGGGCTGAACGCTGCAGCGTTGGTGAACGCGACGTACAGATAGTCGACGAACGTCGGCTCCCAGTGGTGGTAGTCGCCGGAGTGGTCGGCCATCTGCGGGAAGAGGAAGTCCGGGTCGGGATCGGCCCCCTGCGCCCGCGAGCCCGGGCCGCCCCGGTCGAGCTCCCAGTACCAGAGCGCGAAGACGATCACGTTCGTGACCCAGACGTTGGCGCCGGCGAGGAGCAGCTCTCCCGACGACGTGCCCGGGAAGGTGCCGTCGACCAGCTGACGAACGAGCACGATCACCGACCAGGCGTTGAACAGGCTCGCGGCGGCGATGACGACGAGCGAGATGGCGCGCAGCGCGGGGCGGTCGCGGTCGATGCGCAGCGGGTTCACCGCCAGGAGCACGACCAGGAGCACCAGCTCCAGCACCGGAAGGGCCCAGGCCGCCACCGGTGTCAGCTC
Source organism: Candidatus Nanopelagicales bacterium (assembly GCA_044224785.1). Taxonomy (GTDB): domain Bacteria; phylum Actinomycetota; class Actinomycetes; order S36-B12; family CAIYMF01; genus Longivirga. Next base: position 7,334 of record JBGAJT010000024.1, read on the forward strand.
CGCGCGCAGGCGCAGCTGCAGCCCGATCATCACCAGCACGGCCAGGCTCGGCTGCCACCGCTGCTCGCCCTGCGTGACCCGGCGCCAGGCGGGGCCGAGCTCGGCCGCGACGTCGGTCGCCCCGCTCTCGATGCCGCTCATGGGGCGAGTATCCGCCGCCGCGATGCCGGAGCCGGGAACCGCGCCGGTGATCCCTGCGGTCAGACGCTGCGGTCGACCACGACGTCGCACATCTGCGACAGGGCGTCGGTCATCGGACCGGCCGGCAGCGAGGCGAGCTCCGCGCGCGCCTCCTCGGCCCAGCGCACCAGCTCCGCCCGCGCCTCGACCATCGCCGACGAGGCGCGCAGCAGACCCAGCGCCTCGGCGTGCAGGTCGTCGTCGACCAGCGGACCCGAGAGCAGCTCGCGCAGGCGCGCCCCCTCCGGGTCGGTGCCGCGCAGCGCGAGCAGCACGGGCAGGGTTCGCACGCCCTCGCGCAGGTCGGTGCCCGGCGTCTTGCCGGACGCCTCGGACTCGCTGGCGATGTCGAGCAGGTCGTCGGAGATCTGGAAGGCGACGCCGAACTTCTCGCCGTACGCCGAGATCCGGTCTGCCACCTCGGCTCCGGCGCCCGACGTGATGGCGCCGATGCGGCCCGACGCCGCGATCAGCGAGCCGGTCTTGCCCGCCAGCACGTCGAGGTGGTGCTCCACCGGGTCCTGGCCCTCGGCCGGCCCCACGGTCTCGAGGATCTGGCCGGTGCACAGCCGCTCGAACGTGCGGGCGAGCAGCCGGACGATGTCGGGGCCGAGGTCGGCGGCGATGTCGGCGGCGCGGGCGAACAGGAAGTCGCCGGTGAGGATGGCGATGGTGTTGTCCCAGCGCGCGTTGGCCGAGGGCGCTCCACGGCGCAGGGGCGCCTCGTCCATGACGTCGTCGTGGTAGAGCGTGGCCAGGTGGGTGAGCTCGACGATGACGGCCCCGGGAACCACTCCGGGCGTCGAGGGGTCGCCGTACTGCGACGCCACGAGCGCGAGCAGCGGACGGAACCGCTTGCCCCCGGCGGCGACGAGGTGGCTCGACGCCTCGGTGACGAAGGGGTAGTCGCTGCGCACGGCGGCGTAGAGGGCGTCCTCGACCTCGACCAGCCCGCCGCGCAGCCGCTCGGCGAGGGGCGCGTCGACGTGCGACAGCCCGAAAGGCAGGCTCTCGCTCACGTGACGTCTCCCTCGGTCCTGGTGGTGGTCAGCGTACGAAGAGCCCGGCCTGCTCGACCAGGTTCAGCACAGTCTGAGGCAGGATCCCGATGAACAGCGTGAGGGCCACGGTGACGGCGATGGCGAGCGTGGTGAAGCTGCTCGGCACCACGACGCTCGGACCGCCCTCGGCCGACGGCTCGTTGAAGAACATGAGCACGATGACCCGGACGTAGAAGAACGCCGCGACCGCGCTGGCCACCACGCCGAGGACGACGATCGGCGTCGCCCCGCCCGCGATGCCCGCCGTGAACACGGCGAACTTGCCGGTGAAGCCGCTGGTGAGCGGGATGCCGGCGAACGCGAGGAGGAACAGCGCGAACGCGCTCGCCACGAGCGGCGAGCGCTTCCCGAGCCCGGCCCACTGCGAGAGGTGCGTGGCCTCGCCGGTGGAGTCGCGGACCAGGGTGACGATCGCGAACGCGCCGATCGTGGCGATGCCGTAGGCGAGCAGGTAGACCAGCGTGCCGTCGAGACCCGCCTTGCTGGTGGCCACGACGCCGACGAGCATGAACCCGGCCTGGGCGATCGAGGAGTAGGCGAGCATGCGCTTGATGTCGGTCTGGGTGAGCGCGAAGAGCGTCCCGACGATCATCGTGAGGCCGGCGATGACGTACATCATCGGGCGCCAGTCCCAGCGGATCCCGCCGAACGCGACGTAGAGGACGCGCAGCAGGGCACCGAACGCCGCGACCTTGGTGCAGGCCGCCATGAAGGCGGTCACCGAGGTCGGGGAGCCCTGGTAGACGTCGGGCGTCCACTGGTGGAACGGCGCGGCGCCGATCTTGAAGAGCAGCCCGACGCTGAGCAGCGCGACGCCGGCGAGCACGAGGCCCGACCCGGACGACGTGCGCAGCGCGTCGGCGATGCCGGAGATGGACACGGTGCCGGCGAAGCCGTAGAGCATCGCGGTGCCGTAGAGGAAGAACGCCGACGAGAACGCGCCGAGCACGAAGTACTTCAGCGACGCCTCCTGCGACAGCAGGCGACGACGGCGGGCCAGCCCGGCGAGGATGTACAGCGGGAGCGACAGGACCTCGAGCGCCACGAACATCGTGAGCAGGTCGTTCGACGCCGGGAAGAGCAGCATGCCGCCGACGCTGAACAGGAACAGCGGCCAGACCTCGGTCTGCAGCCAGCCCAGGCGGGTGAACGCCTGCTCGTCCTCGGAGCCCGGAAGCGCCGACGCGCGCGGTGCGAAGCCGTCGCCCGCCGGGTCGACCTTGCGCTCGGCCATCACCAGGGCGGCGATGAACGCGAGGACGAGGATCGTGCCCTGCATGAACAGCGCGGGGCCGTCGACGGCGACCGAGCCCATGGCGACGACCTCGTGCGCACCCCGCGAGGCGATGACGGCGGCGAACGACGCGACGAGCGCGACGAAGACCAGGACGAGCTGGGCGTTGCGCCGGGCGCGCTGCGGGAGCAGCGCCTCGAACAGCACCGAGACGACCGCCGCACCGAGCACGATGAGGATCGGCAGGATCGCGGAGTACTCGATGGTGGGGATCGGGAACGGCGATCCCGTGGCGGCGAGTGCGGCGCTCACTTCTTGGTCCCTTCCGCGACCGGTGCCACAGCGGGCGCCGGGTCGGTGGCGTCGACGGCGTGCATCACGCGGTCGACGGCCGGGTTGACGACATCGAGCACCGGCTTCGGGTAGAACCCGAGCGCGATGATGATGACGATCAGCGGCACGATCGCGAGCACCTCGCGACCGCGGAGGTCGTGCACCTTCTCCTCGACCAGCGCCGGCGTCGGGCCGGTCATGGTGCGCTGGTACATGAGCAGGATGTAGAGCGCGGCCAGGACGATGCCGAGCGTCGCGATGACGCCGACCCACTGGTAGCGCTCGAAGGTCCCGACCAGCACCAGGAACTCGCTGACGAAGCTCGACAGGCCCGGGAGCGCGAGCGACGAGAGGCCCGCGATCAGGAAGAAGCCGGCGAGGACCGGGGCGACCTTCTGGACGCCGCCGAAGTCGTCGATGAGGCGGGACCCGCGGCGGCTGATGAGGAAGCCGCCCACGAGGAACAGCGCCGCCGTCGAGAACCCGTGGTTGACCATGTACAGCGCCGAGCCCGACTGCCCCTGCGTGGTCATCACGAAGATGCCCAGCGCGATGAAGCCGAAGTGCGACACCGACGTGTAGGCGATGAGCCGCTTGATGTCGGTCTGGCCGATGGCCAGCAGGGCGCCGTAGATGATGCCGATCACCGCGAGCGCGATCACCAGCGGAGTGGCCCAGCGCGACGCCCCGGGGAAGAGCTCGAGGCAGTAGCGCAGCATGCCGAACGTGCCGACCTTGTCGAGGACGCCGACCAGGAGCACCGCGGTGCCCGGGGTGGACTCGGCGGCGGCGTCGGGCAGCCAGGTGTGGAACGGCACGAGCGGCGCCTTGATCGCGAACGCGATGAAGAAGCCGGCGAACAGCCACTTCTGGGTCTCGATCGGGATGTCGAGGCCGGCGAGGGCGGTGAAGTCGAAGGTGCCCTTGCCCAGCTGGTCGGCGGAGACGACGAACAGCGCGATGAGCGCCGCCAGCATCAGCAGGCCGCCGAAGAGCGAGTAGAGCAGGAACTTCACCGCGGCGTAGTTGCGCCGCGGACCGCCGTAGCGCCCGATCAGGAAGTAGACCGGGATGAGCATGGCCTCGAAGAACACGTAGAACAGGAACACGTCGGTGGCGGCGAAGACGCCGACCATCGCGGCCTCGAGGATGAGGATCAGCGCGACGTAGCCCTTGACCGTGCCCCGGGCGCCGTCGGCGTCGTGCCAGCCGGCGATGAGGACGATCGGCACGAGGCAGGCCGACAGCGCGATGAGCACCAGGGCGATGCCGTCGACGCCGAGGGCGAAGTGGACGCCGAAGGCGGGGATCCAGTCGTAGGAGACCGCGAACTGGAAGTCGGCGGCCTCGGCCGGGTGGAACTGCAGCGCCATCGCGACGGTCATCACGAGGACGACGAGGGAGACGACCAGGCCGAGGACCTTCGCGCCCTTCTCGTTGGCCTTGGGCAGCAGCATGACGACCAGCGCGCCGACGAGCGGCACGACCAGCAGGGCGGGGAGCCAGAGGTTCGTCGACATGGTTACAGCCTCACCAGAACCAGGGCGACGGCCACGAGAGCGGCTCCGCCGAGCATGGACAGCGCGTAGGACCGCGTGAAGCCGGTCTGCAGGCGCCGGACGCGTCCGGACAGTCCACCGATGGTGGCCGCCGTGCCGTTGACGGCACCATCGACCACCCGGTTGTCGAACCAGACGAGGAAGCGGGTGAGGTACTGGCCGGGCCGCATGAACACGGCCTCGTTCACGGCGTTGCCGTAGAGCTCCTCACGGGCCGCCCGCGTGAGCAGGTTGCCGCGCGGTGCGACCTCAGGGACGGGGTTGCGCGAGTACATGACCCACGCGATCGCCGCACCGATGGCGACGAGCGTCAGGGACGCGACCGGGATGAGGTACGGGGTGTCGGAGTGCGGCTCCGGCGTACCGGTGATCGGCTCCAGCCAGTTCACGAACTTCTCGCCGATGGAGAGGTACCAACCGGCGCCGAAGGACAGGACCGCCAGGATCGCGACCGGGCCCATCATGATCCACGGCGACTCGTGCGGATGGACCTCCTCGGGCCATCGCTTCTTGCCCAGGAAGGTCATCGAGAACATGCGCGTCATGTAGAACGCGGTGATGCCGGCGCCCAGCAGGGCGACGAGGCCGGCCCAGAAGTTCACCTGGAACGCCGTCTCGATGATCTTGTCCTTCGACCAGAAGCCGTCGAAGGGCGGCACGCCCATGATGGCCAGCCAGCCGCACGCGAACGTGATCCAGGTGACCATCATGACCTTGCGCAGCAGGCCGTAGTGGCGCATCTCGGTGCTGTCGTTGTTGCCGTGCATCACCGAGCCGGCGCCGAGGAAGAGGTCGGCCTTGAAGAAGCCGTGCATGAGCATGTGGAAGATCGCGAAGGTGTAGCCGACCGGACCGAGGCCGGCACCGAGGATCATGTAGCCGATCTGGCTCATGGTCGACCCGGCGAGCGCCTTCTTGATGTCGTCCTTCGCCGATCCGATGATCGCGCCCATCACCAGCGTGATCGCACCGATGATGATGACGGCGTTGCGCGCGGTGGGGGTCTCGTTGAAGAGCGGGCCCGAGCGCACGATCAGGTAGACGCCGGCGGTGACCATCGTCGCCGCGTGGATGAGCGCCGACACCGGGGTCGGGCCCTCCATCGCGTCGAGCAGCCAGGTCTGCAGCGGGAACTGCGCCGACTTGCCGCAGGCCGCGAGCAGCAGCGCGAGACCGATGAGGGTCAGGGTGTTCGGGTCGGCGCGACCGGGGTCGGTCAGGACGCCCTGGAAGGTGACCGAGCCGAACGTGACGAACATGAGCATCACGGCGATCGACAGACCGACGTCGCCGACGCGGTTGGCGATGAACGCCTTCTTCGACGCGACCGCCGCGGACTCCTTGAAGAACCAGAACCCGATGAGCAGGTACGACGCCAGACCGACGCCCTCCCAGCCGACGTAGAGCACGAGGTAGTTGTCGGCGAGGACGAGCAGGAGCATCGACGCGACGAACAGGTTCAGGTAGGCGAAGAAGCGGCGGCGGGCCGGGTCGTGCGCCATGTAGCCGACCGAGTAGATGTGGATCAGCGTGCCGACGCCGGTGATCAGCAGGACGAACGTCATCGACAGCTGGTCGAGCCGCAGGTCGACCGGTGCCTTGAAGCTGCCCACCTGCACCCAGTCGAACAGGTGCTGCACGAACACGCGCGAGTCGTCGGGCTGCGCGAGCATCGCCGTGAAGACGATGCACGCCACGACGAACGCGCCGGCCGACATGAGGATCGCGAGCCAGTGGCCCCATGCGTTGGTGCGCTTGCCGGCGATCAGCAGGATGGTCGCGCCGAGCAGCGGCAGCGCGATGAGCAGCCACATGTACGTGAACGACCCGCTGGCCGCCTGGGGGGCTTCAGCGCTCGCCTCCGCGAGGAGCGAGGTCACGCCCGAGAACGAGGACACGTCTGACCCCTCAGTACTTCAGCAGGTTGGCTTCGTCGACCGAGGCCGACCGGCGGGTACGGAAGATCGCCATGATGATCGCGAGACCCACGACGACCTCGGCGGCGGCCACGACCATCACGAAGAACGCGATGACCTGGCCGTCGAGGTTGCCGTGGACCCGGGCGAAGGTCACGAAGGCGAGGTTGCAGGCGTTGAGCATGAGCTCGACGCACATAAACACCACGATGGCGTTGCGGCGCACCAGGACGCCGAGCGCCCCGATGCTGAACAGCATCGCGGACAGGAGCAGGTAGTACTCGGGGTTCACGGCCGGCTCCTCTCCTCGACGGCGAGATCCTCGGCGCCGACCGGGTGCGGACCCTCGGGCTCGCCGACCGCGTCGCCCGCGGCGATCGCGGCCACACGGGCGGTGTCCTCGTGGTCGACGCCGACGGCCGCGCTGACCCCGCGCAGGGGCTCGGGGACCGAGCGGTCGGTAGGCGTGCCGTCGGGGAGGAGCGCCGGGGTGCCGACCGCGTTGTGGCGGGCGTAGACGCCGGGGCCGGGGAGGTTCTGCGGGCTCCCGCTGCGCACGCGCTCCTCCGCGAGGGCGCGCTGCGTCTGGCGCGGCGTGTGCCGCTCGCGGTGCGCGAGGACCATGGCACCGAGCGCCGCCGTGATGAGCAGCGCCGAGGTGACCTCGAAGGCGAGCACGTAGCGGCCGAAGATCAGCCGTGCGATGCCCTGCACGTTGCCGCCGTCAGCGGCGTTCGCGGCCTCGATCCCGCCGATCTGGTAGGTGACCGACGCGATCGCCGACACCAGCAGCGCGCCGAAGGCCACCGCGAAGATCACGGCGGCGATGCGCTGGCCGCGGATGGTCTCGACCAGGGAGTCGGACGAGTCGACGCCGACGATCATCAGGACGAACAGGAACAGCATCATCACGGCGCCGGTGTAGACGACGACCTGGGCCATGCCCAGGAACGGCGCCGCCTGCGCGACGTACATGACCGCCAGGCTGATCATCGTCGAGGCGATGAACAGCGCGCTGTGCACCGCGCGCTTGGACATGAGCATGCCCAGCGCACCGACGACGGCGACGATCGCGCAGACCCAGAAGACGATGGCCTCGCCGGTGCTCTGCTGCTGCACGGTGATCGTGTCGGCGAGGAGGGCGGCGTTCACGCGGACACCTCCTCGTCGTCGGCCGGACCCGTCCAGGTGCCGGCGCGACGCGCCTCGGCCTCGCCGACCTGCGCAGCGACCGCGCCGGTGACGTTGCCGAGGTAGTAGTCGGTCTCGGTGGTGCCGGGGACCATCTGGTGCGGCGGCGCGGCCATGCCCGAGAGGAGCGGGCCGAGCAGGTCGACCTTCTCGTAGATGAGCTTCTCGCGGCTGTCGTCGGCGAGCTCGTACTCGTTGGTCATCGTGAGCGCGCGGGTCGGGCACGCCTCGATGCAGAGACCGCAGAAGATGCAGCGCAGGTAGTTGATCTGGTAGACGCGGCCGTAGCGCTCACCGGGGCTGAAACGCTCCTCCTCGGTGTTCGGCGCGCCCTCGACGAGGATCGCGTCGGCCGGGCAGGCCCACGCGCACAGCTCGCAGCCGACGCACTTCTCGAGGCCGTCGGGGTGGCGGTTGAGCTGGTGCCGGCCGTGGTAGCGCGGCTGGGTCGGGACCTTCTGCTCCGGGTACTGCTCGGTGACCGTCTTCTGGAACATCTGCTTGAACGGCACCGAGAAGCCGCGGAAGAAGCGGCGCTCGTCACTCATGCGGCGTCTCCTCCCCCTCGGTCGGCGTATCGGCCGCGACGTCGACGGTGCTGCTCACCGTGGTTCCGGCGACGGTCGCCTTGGCGCGACGGGTCACAGGGAGCTCCTGACCGGGCAGGGGCGGCACGGGGTAGCCGCCGGCGAAGGCGTCGAAGGCCGGTGCCTCCTCCTCGACCTCGCGGGCACCGCGGCGCACGTCGAAGACGAAGGCGAGGGCAGCGAGGACGAGCAGCAGGAGCGCCACCCAGAGCAGCGTCGTACGGAGGTCGGTCTTGTACTCGTTCTGGACGCCCTTGAGCGTGGCGATCACGAGGATCCAGACGATCGAGAGCGGGATCAGGACCTTCCAGCCGAAGCGCATGAACTGGTCGTAGCGCAGCCGCGGCAGGGTGCCGCGCAGCCAGATGAACACGAACAGGAAGACGAAGACCTTCCCGAAGAACCAGAGCAGCGGCCACCAGCCCTCGTTGGCGCCGGGCCAGATCGTGGAGATCGGAGCGGGCATCCGCCAGCCGCCCAGGAACAGCGTGGCCGCGATCGCGGACACGTTGATCATGTTGATGTACTCCGCGAGGAAGAACATCGCCCAGCGCAGGCCGGAGTACTCGGTGTGGAAGCCGGCCACCAGCTCGCCCTCGGCCTCGGGGAGGTCGAACGGCGCGCGGTTGGTCTCCCCGACCATCGAGATCGCGTAGATGATGAACGACGGCGCGAGCAGGATGGCGTACCACCAGCCGCTCTGCGCGTTGACGATCTGCGAGGTCGACATCGAGCCGGCCCACAGGAACACCGCCACGAACGACAGGCCCATCGCGATCTCGTAGGAGATCATCTGCGCGCTCGAGCGCAGGCCGCCCAGCAGCGAGTACGTCGAGCCCGAGGACCAGCCGGCGAGCACGATGCCGTAGATGCCGACCGAGGCGATCGCCAGCACGTAGAGGACCGACACGGAGAAGTCGGTGAGCTGCAGCGGCGTCTCGGTGCCGAAGATGCTCACCATCGGGCCCATAGGGACGACGGCGAAGATCATCATCGCCGCGGTGGCCGCGATGATCGGCGCGAGCAGGTAGACCGCGAGGTCGGCGTTGACCGGCGTGATGCCCTGCTTCATCGCCAGCTTGATGCCGTCGGCGATGGGCTGCAGCAGGCCGAACGGGCCGTTGCGGTTGGGGCCGGGGCGGTTCTGCATCTTCGCGACGACGCGGCGCTCGTACCAGGTGGTGAAGAGGGTGAGCAGCAGCAGCGCGACGAAGATGACGAGCACCTTGAGGATGACCAGCCAGAGCGGGTCCTTCCCGAAGTCCTCCAGCGTGACCTCGTTCGAGGTCGTCGAGGCGAGCAGCTCGTTCATGCGGCACCTCCGCCGATGCGGACGACGTCCCCGTGCCCCGCGCCGAGGCTGGCGCGCGGTGTCGAGCCGTCGGAGTTGGCCGGAACCCACACGACGCCGTCGGGCATCGCGGTCACGACGAGCGGGAGGGTGAGCGAGCCGACGTCGGTCGACAGCGTGAGCTCGCCGCCGTCGACGGCGCCGACCGAGTCGGCCGTGGCCGGCGAGACCCGGGCCACCGGCGTGCGCGCTGTGGCGGCGAGGTAGGGATCGCCCTCCTGCAGCAGGCCGCGGTCGAGGAGCTGCCGCCAGGTGGCGAGCACCGCCTCGCCGTCGCCCGCTGCCGCGGCGTCGCCGGGAGCGACGCTCGGCGCCTCGGACCGCTCGCCCGACCAGCTGCCGAGCTCGGCGAGCTCGGCACGCAGGTCGGCGACGTCGCGAGGAAGGCTCAGACCGATCTCGTCGCCCAGCATCGCGAGGACGCGGGAGTCCGGGATCGACAGCGCCTCGCGCATGACCTGCGCGGACTCGCGAGCGCGGCCCTCCCAGTCGAGGAACGTGCCCTGCTTCTCCTGCAGCGCAGCCACGGGCAGCACGACGTCGGCGCGCTCGGTGACGGCCGAGTGCCGCTGCTCGAGCGAGACCACGAAGGGCACGGCGTCGAGGGCGGCGAGGAAGGCGGTCGGGTCGGCGAGATCGTCGGCCTCGACTCCGCCGACGAGCAGCGCGCCGACCGAGCGGTCGACCCGGCGAGGGCGCCGGCGTCGAGCGCACCGCGCTCGCCCGCACGACGCGGGACCCAGCCGAGCCGGGCGCCGGTGGCGGCGGCGAGACGGGCCGCGCTGGACAGCGCACCCTGCGACTGCGCGAGGCGCTCGCCCACGAGGAGCACGGCGCCGGGCTCGCGCAGCAGGCGCGCGGCCTCGGCGAGAGCGCCCTCGCCCTCTGCGGCGTCGGCGAGGGCGTCGAGCGTCGCCGCCTCGGCGCCGGGGACGGTGGGGAGCACCTCGCCCTTGGCCTTGGTGACGCCGGCGGAGGCGAACGGCGCGACGGAGAACACCCGCAGGCCGCGACGGCGCGAGCCCTTGCGCAGACGGAGGAAGACCATCGGCGACTCGTCCTCGGCGTCGAGGCCCGCGAGGACGACGACGGGCGCGGACTCGAGGTCGGCGTAGGTCGGACCGACCGGGCGACCGGCCACGAGCGCGGCGAGGAAGGACGCCTCCTCGGCCGACGCCGGACGGGCGCGGAAGTCGATGTCGTCCGTGCCGAGCGCGACGCGCGCGAAGCGCGCCCAGGCGTAGGCGTCCTCGACGGTGAGGCGGCCACCGGGGAGCACCGCGGTGGAGGCACCGGCGGCACGCAGGCCCTGCGCGGCGAGGGTCAGCGCCTCGGGCCACGACGCGGGGACGAGCTGGCCGTCGTCGTCACGGACCAGCGGGCCCTCGAGGCGACCGTTGCCCTGGTGCCCGAAGGCGAAGCGGCCCTTGTCGCAGTTCCACTCCTCGTTGACCTCGGGGGTGTCCCAGGCGAGGCGGCGCAGGACCGTGCTGCGACGGACGTCGGTCCGCTGGCCGCAGCCGGAGGCGCAGTGCTCGCAGACCGTCGGCGTCGACACGAGGTCGAACGGGCGCGAGCGGAAGCGGTACTTCGCGCTGGTGAGGGCGCCGACCGGGCAGATCTGCACGGTGTTGCCCGAGAAGTAGGAGTCGAAGGGCTGGTCGCTGGAGGTGCCGACCTGCTGCTTGGCGCCGCGCTCGAGGAGCTCGATGAACGGGTCGCCCGCGATCTGCTCCGCGAAGCGGGTGCAGCGCGCGCAGGACACGCAGCGCTCGCGGTCGAGCAGGATCTGCGCCGACATGTTGATCGGCTTGGGGAACGTGCGCTTCACGCCGTCGAAGCGGCTCTCGCCGCGTCCGTGCGACATGGCCTGGTTCTGCAGCGGGCACTCGCCGCCCTTGTCGCAGACCGGGCAGTCGAGCGGGTGGTTGATGAGGAGGAACTCCATGACGCCCTCTTGCGCGGTGCGCGCGACGTCGGAGGTCTCCTGGGTGCGGACCTTCATGCCGTCGGCGCACGTGACCGCGCACGCGGGCTGGGGCTTGGGCTGGCCCTCGATCTCGACCAGGCACATGCGGCACGCCGCGACCGGCTCGAGGAGCGGGTGGTCGCAGAACCGCGGCACGGCGATGCCGAGCTGCTCGGCGGCGCGGATGATCAGCGTGCCCTTGGGCACGACGACATCGACGCCGTCGACGTTGACGGTGACGCCGTCGACGGGAGCGGTGGTGGGGGTCGAGGGACCCGAACTGGTGACGGTCATCGCGCTGCAGCTCCCGCGAAGACGGTGGCGGCGACCGGGTCGAACAGCTGGTCTGCCGGCGTGTGGGTTCCGGCGAGGAACTCCTCGCGGAAGTGCTTGAGGGCGGGCGCGTACGGCGTGGCCGCGGCGTCGCCCAGGGCGCAGAAGGAGCGCCCCGCGATCTGCTTGCAGATCTCGTCGACGGTGTCGATGTCGACCTCCTCGGCGGTGCCGTTCTCGAACCGCTCGAGCAGCTGGTCGAGCCAGAACGTGCCCTCGCGGCACGGCGTGCACTTGCCGCACGACTCGTGGCGGTAGAAGCGCATCAGGTTCTGGAAGGCCAGCACCGGATCGGCCTGGCGAAGCAGCGTGCTGACGGTCTGCTTGAGCACCGGGCCGCGCTGGCCGGAACGCAGCCCCTTGCCATGGATAATGCGCACGCAGCGCAGCTCGCGCGCCCGCGCCTCGCGCAGGAAGCCCTCGAAGTCGGCGAAGCGGGCGCCGCGGCGACCGGCCAGCACGTAGGGGATGCCGATCAGATTGGCGATCGGCGCGAAGTCGGCGATGGAATAGTTCAGGTTCTGCAGCCGCGGCACCGCCGTCAGCGCGCCGGTGCCGGCGAACAGCAGCGCGTCCGCCGTGAAGGAACCGGTCGTCGCTTCTTCGCCGCCTTCGGTCTCGACGAGCGCGGCGCCACCGCCGCCGTCTGCGGTGTTCCCGATCAGCGCGACGTCGTCGAGGGTCAACGCGCCGCCGAGCGCGCGCACACCGCCGCCGCCGAGCGCATGCCCGCCGGTGAGGGTGAGGTGCCCGAGGGCGACGGTCTCGCCCTGCTCGGCCCGCACCACCGGCCCATCGCCGG
>JBGAJT010000250.1:0-5216 GCA_044224785.1 Candidatus Nanopelagicales bacterium
CCCCGACCACCGTCGCCAGCACACGCGCCCTCCTCTTCGCCGCCCGCGGCCACCTGATCGCCCAGCTCCCGCTCGCCAGCGTCGTCCCCTTTGTCCTCGTCGGCGGCGGACTGCTCGGCACCCGCGGCGACACCCTCGGCCAGGACCTCGACCTCGTCGGCCACTTCGGCGACGGCCTCAAGATCCACCTGCACCGCAACGCCGCCCTCCGCCTCGACCTGCGCGGCACGATCGCCGTCATCGCCGACGCCGCCCACCGCCTCGCCTGACAGGGTCGACGCACCCGCCCCGCCCCACACCGGATGTTCCTCGACTTGTTGGGGTCAACCGGCCCGGAAGACCCTAGCAACTTGAGCAACGCACCGTCGGGACGTTGTCGGCGGCGCCGGGCCGTCAGGAGCGGGGGCGCCAGCGCTTCCACTCGGCGGTCGCCGACGCGCGCACCTTGCCGTCGTGCACGAGCTCGGCGACGGCGAGCATCCGCGATTCGTCGGCCTCGACCACGCGCGCGACGAGCTCGCACTCCTCGCGCAGCGGCGAGGGCCGCAGGTAGCGGACGTCGAGCCCGGCGGTGACGTAGGAGAGCGGCAGCCCCTCGAACGGCTTCCAGCCGCGCAGGTCCGCCTCGTGCAGCACCGCCGCCGCGGTGTGGCAGTCGAGGACCGTGGAGATGATGCCGCCGTTGAGGAAGCCCAGGCCGTTGTCGTGCTCGGGCCAGGGCAGGAAGGTCGCGCGCACCTCGCCGTCGGCCGGGAAGCTGCGCAGCCGCAGTCCCTTGTCGTTGTCGGGACCGCACCCGAAGCACGTCGTCCCGGCGAGCAGCCGCTCCTGGATGCTGACCCCGTCCACCCGCCGACCCTAGGCCACCCCCTCCCCGCGAGGAATGCTCCGTCGACGCGTGATGAGGCGACGCTAGACGGCGGCGTCATCACCCATCGACGGCCACGATCGGTGGGTCAGGTCCAGCGGCCGGCGGCCTGCAGGACCAGCGCGGCGGCGACGGCGCCGGCGGTCGAGGTGCGCATCACCGACGGGCCGAGGCGCACCGCGCGGGCGCCGGCGTCGGCGAACAGCTCGAGCTCGTCGCCCGCGATGCCGCCCTCCGGCCCGACGACGAGGACGACGTCGCCCGAGCGGGGCAGCGCGAGGTCGGCGAGGCGGTGCGGTGCGGCCTCGTGCAGCACCGCGGCAGCGCCCCCGCGGGCGACCGCGGCACGGATGCGCGCCGCGACGTCGGTGGTCGTCGCGAGCGCGCGCACCTCGGGGACGAACGGACGGCGCGACTGCTTGGCCGCCTCGCGCGCGGTGGCGCGCCACTTCTCGACCCCACGGTCGGCCTTGTCGCCGCGCCACACCGCGACCGAGCGCGAGGCCGCCCACGGCACCACGACGTCGGCACCGACCTCCGTCGCGAGCTCGACCGCGAGGTCGGAGCGGTCGCCCTTCGCGAGCGCCTGCACCACGACGACGCGCGGCGCGGGCGGCGGGGTCTCGGCGTACGACGCCACCTCGACGTCGACGCGGTCCTTGCCCAGCACCGCGAGCACCGACCCCTCGACGACGCGACCGCGGCCGTCGCCGACGCGCACGACCTCGCCGACCTCGAGCCGGCGCACGGTGGCGGCGTGCCGGCCCTCCGCGCCGTCGATCACCACGACCGAGCCCACCGACGACGGCAGCGCCGCGGGCTCGACGAGGAAGAACGGTGCGGACATCGCCGTCAGCCGTTGTTGAAGGCGTCCTTGAGGCGGGAGAACAGCCCGCCTCCGGAGTGGTTCTGCGCCACCGTGCCCGACGGTCGCTCCTCGCCGCGCAGCGTCGCCAGCTCGCGCAGCAGCGCCTCCTGGCGTTCGTCGAGCTTGGTCGGTGTGATGACGTCGACGTGCACGTGCAGGTCGCCACGACCGCTGCTGCGCAGGTGCGTCACGCCCTTCTGCCGCAACGTGACGACGGCACCGGACTGCGTGCCTGGCTTGACGTCGATGGCCTCCACCCCGTCGAGAGTGGTGAGGTCGATCGACGTGCCGAGAGCCGCGGCGGTCATCGGCAACGACAGCGTGCAGTGCAGGTCGTCGCCCTGACGCGTGAAGGTCTCGTGCGGCTGCTCGACGATCTCGAGGAAGAGATCGCCGGCCGGGCCGGCGCCCGGGCCGACCTCGCCCTCGCCCGAGAGCTGGATGCGTGTGCCGGTGTCGACGCCGGCGGGGATCTTCACGGTGATGGTTCGCCGGGTGCGGACGCGTCCCTCGCCCGAGCACTCCGGGCACGGGTGCGGGATGAGCGTGCCGAAGCCCTGGCACTGCGGGCACGGCCGCGAGGTCATGACCTGGCCGAGGAACGAGCGCTGCACCGACTGCACCTCGCCGCGGCCGCCGCACATCGTGCAGGAGACGACCTGGGTGTCGGGAGCGGTGCCGGCGCCGTGGCACTCGCCGCACGCGACGGCGGTGTCGACCGTGAGCTCGCGGGTCGCGCCGAAGGTCGCCTCGGGGAGCGTGACCTGCAGGCGGATCAGAGCGTCCTTGCCGCGGGCGGTGCGCGAGCGCGGCCCGCGCGACTGCGAGCCGAAGAACGCGTCCATGATGTCGCCGAAGCCGAACCCCTGGCCGAAGCCGGCGCCCGGTCCGCCCATGCCGCCACGCGGGTCGCCGCCGAGGTCGTACATCTGGCGCTTGTCCGGGTCGGACAGCACCTCGTACGCCGCGGTGACCTCCTTGAACCGGTCCTGCGTTGCCGGGTCGGGGTTCACGTCGGGGTGCAGCTCGCGGGCGAGCTTGCGGTAGGCGCGCTTGATCTCCTCGGGGGTCGCGTCGTGCGCGACGCCGAGGGTGGCGTAGTAGTCGGTGGCCACGGGGTCCCTTGCTCGTTACTGCTGCTCGGTCAGGATGCGGCCGACGTAGCGCGCGACGGCGCGGACAGAGGCCATGGTTCCGGGGTAGTCCATGCGGGTCGGGCCGAGGACGCCGAGCTGCGCGACGACCTCGTCGCCGCGCGCGTAGCCGACGGTGACGACCGATGTCGACGCCAGGCCCTCGACCTCGTTCTCGTGGCCGATGCGCACGGTGAGCGCGTCGCCGGAGCGCGACTCGCCGAGCAGCCGGAGGAGCACCATCTGCTCCTCGAGCGCCTCGAGCACCGGGCGCACGGCGCCGTTGAAGTCCTCGCCGAACGCGGCGAGGTTCGCGGTGCCGGCGAGCATCACGCGCTCCTCGTGGCGCTCGACCACGGTCTCGAGCAGCGTGGCGATCACCGCGGCGACGGCGGGGCGCTCCTCGACGTCGAACGTGGCGGTGAGGTCGGCGACGCGGTCGGCGACGTCGACGAGGCGCTGCCCGTTGACCGCCTCGCTGATGCGCCCGCGCAGCCGGGCGACGAGGTCGTCGGTCATCGCGACCGACGTCTCGACGACGCGCTGCTCGACGCGGCCGGTGTCGGTGATGACGACGAGGAGCGCCCGCGTCGGCCCGAGACCGACGAGCTCGATGTGGCGAACGGTCGAGCGGGTGAGCGAGGGGTACTGGATCAGCGCGACCTGGCGGGTCAGCTGCGAGAGCAGGCGCACCGAGCGCTGCATCACGTCGTCGAGGTCGACGGCGCCGTCGAGGAACGAGCCGATCGCACGGCGCTCGGCCGCCGTGAGCGGCTTGACCTGCGAGAGGCGGTCGACGAAGACGCGGTAGCCCTGGTCGGTGGGGACGCGTCCGGCGCTCGTGTGCGGCTGGGCGATGAGCCCCTCGTCCTCGAGTGCCGCCATGTCGTTGCGGATCGTGGCCGGGCTGACGCCGAGGCTGTGCCGCTCGACCAGCGAGCGGGACCCGACGGGCTCGTGCGTGGCGACGTAGTCCTCGACGATCGCCCGCAGGACGGCGAGGCGCCGGTCCTCGGTCATCGCCCACCTCCGCTCGTCGTCGGGGCGAGGCGGGTGCTTGGCACTCCGCTCCGCCGAGTGCCAATCCTACGACGCACCCGCCGCGCGCTCACCCCGACGCACGCACGCCCGGCGAGGCGGCCGGGAGGGGCGGTCGGGGCGACCTAGGCTCCGAGGGTCCCCGATCCCACGACCCGAGGAGCTCCGTGTCCGACCGGTACGGGCGCGACGTCCTGTCGGCCGACCCGCACGCCCCGCGCACGCGCGCCGTGCCGCTCGTCGCGGCCGAGCCGGGCCTGGTCGTGGAGTGCTCGACCTCGGGGTTCTGCGGCGCGGTGGTCGGCACGGAGAAGGGCTCGGAGGGCTGGGCCGTCGTGCTCGAGGACCGGCACGGCGTACGCCGGCCCTTCGCGATGCGCGCCGCTGCCTTCCTGCTCGACGGCGACACCGTGACGCTCGTCCGTCCGGAGGTCGCGGCCCCGCGCACGCCCCGGCGCAGCGCGTCGGGCTCGATCACCGTGGAGAACCACCGGGCCGTCGTCGCCCGTGCCTCGCGGATCTGGGTCGAGGGCAAGCACGACGCCGAGCTGGTCGAGAAGGTCTGGGGGCACGACCTGCGCGTGGAGGGCGTCGTGGTCGAGCCGCTGCACGGCGCCGACGACCTCGTCGAGCGGGTCCGCGACTTCGAGCCCGGCCCGACCCGTCGGCTCGGCGTGCTGCTCGACCACCTCGTGCCGGGCTCGAAGGAGACCCGGATCGCCGACGCCGTACGCCGCGAGCACGGCCCGCACGTCGTCGTGCTCGGGCATCCCTACGTCGACGTCTGGCAGGCGGTCCGGCCCCAGGTCCTCGGGATCGACGCCTGGCCGGTCGTCCCGAAGGGCACCCCCTGGAAGGAGGGCGTGCTCGCCGCGCTCGGCCGGCCGCACCGCACCCCGGAGGACGTCGCCGACGGCTGGCGCTGGCTGCTGGGGCACGTCCGCACCTACGCCGACCTCGAGCCGTCGCTGCTCGGCCGGGTCGAGGAGCTCATCGACGCCGTCACGGCGCACGGCACCCGCTGACCTCCGACCGGAGGACCGGGACTCACTCTGCGTCGCAGATCGGCCACGTTCCGTCGCACAACGCGCCGCACCTGCGGCGAAACCCACCGAACGGCTGCCCCAGCGTCCCCCCACCGCCCCTCCGGTCTCGCTACGTTGAGCGCGAGCCGCCCGCCGTCGGGGTAGAGGGCCTGCCCGGTGAAGTACGAGGCCTCGTCGCTCGCGAGGAAGAGCGCGGCTTGCGCCACCTCCGACGGCTCGCCCATGCGGCCCATCGGCGTGCGCGAGAGGATCTTCGCCTCGGC
>JBGAJT010000251.1:0-5202 GCA_044224785.1 Candidatus Nanopelagicales bacterium
GTGACGATGAGCAGGTCGTTCTCGAGCAGGAAGCCCGACGCCGCGGCGGCCCAGCCGGAGTAGCTGTTGAGCATCGAGACGACCACGGGCATGTCGCCGCCGCCGATCGAGGCCACGAGGTGCCAGCCGAGCAGCAGCGCGATCACGGTGACGACGATCAGCAGCCACAGCTGAGGGCTGATCACGAACCAGACGGTGAGCGCGACGAACGCGACGAGCGCGCCGATGTTCAGCGCGTTCTTGCCCGGGAGCATGAGCGGCTTGGAGTCGATGCGGCCCGAGAGCTTGCCGAACGCGACGATCGACCCGGTGAAGGTGACCGCACCGATGAAGACGCCGATGAACACCTCGGCGTGGTGGATCCCGAGCGTGCCCTGCGCGGTGAGGATCGCGACCTCGGCCGGGTCGGCACCGCCCTCGACGGCGAGGTAGCCGTTCCAGCCGACGAGCACGGCGGCGAGACCGACGAACGAGTGCAGCAGCGCGATGAGCTCGGGCATGCCGGTCATCTCGACGACGCGTGCGCGCCACAGGCCGATGCCGGCGCCGACGACCATGGCGACGCCGATGAGGATCAGCCCGAGCGAGGAGACGCCGCGGTCGATCGCGAGGGCGATCGTCGCGACGAGCGCGATGGCCATGCCGGCCATGCCGTAGGTGTTGCCGGCCTTCGCGGTCTCGTGCTTGGACAGACCGGCGAGCGCGAGGATGAACAGCAGCGCCGCGACGAGGTAGGCCGCCTGGGCGGCGGATTCGATGGTCATCGCGGGTCAGCTCCTGGAGAACATGGAGAGCATGCGACGCGTCACGGCGAAACCGCCGAACACGTTGATGCTGGCGAGCAGGATGGCCACGAACGACAGGACCGTGATGGCCGTGTCGCCGTGCCCGATCTGCAGGAGCGCCCCGACCACGATGATGCCGGAGATGGCGTTGGTGACCGACATGAGCGGCGTGTGCAGCGCGTGGTGCACGTTGCCGATCACGTAGTAGCCGATCACGATCGCCAGCGCGAACACCGTGAGGTGCACGCGCAGGCTCGCCGGCGACGCCGCGACGAGCAGGAGCAGGATCGCCGCCCCGATGCCGACCATCGCGAACCGTTGGCCCGGTGGTCTGGGGGCCTTGGGCTCGGAAGCCACGACGGGGGCGGCAGCCGCGGCTGCCGGAGCGGCCGAGACCTGGACGGCGGGCGGCGGCCAGGTGACCTCGCCGTCGCGCGCCACCGTGATGCCGCGCTGCACGACGTCGTCCCAGTCCAGGACGAGGACGCCGTCCTTGGCCGGCGTCATCAGCTTCATCAGGTTCACCAGGTTGGTGCCGTAGAGCTGCGACGCCGTGGCCGCGAGGCGGCCGGCCATGTCGGTGTAGCCGAGGATCGTGACGCCGTTCGCGGTGACGACCTTCTGGTCCTTCACCGTGCCGACGACGTTGCCGCCGTTGGCCGCGGCGAGGTCGACGATCACCGAGCCCGGCTTCATCGTCGCGACCATGTCGGCCGTGATCAGCGTGGGCGCCGGGCGTCCTGGGATCAGCGCGGTGGTGATGATGATGTCGACGTCCGGGCACTGCGACGCGTAGAGCCGCGCGGCGCGCTCGTTGTAGTCGTCGGACATCTCCTTGGCGTAGCCGGTCGCCGAGACCTCGACGTCGGCGGCCTCGACCGGCAGGTACTCGCCACCGAGCGACGACACCTGGTCGGCCACCTCGGGACGCGGGTCGGTCGCGCGCACGATCGCGCCCATCGACCCGGCCGCGCCGATCGCCGCGAGGCCGGCGACACCGGCACCGACCACGAGGACCTTGGCCGGCGGGACCTTGCCCGCCGCGGTGACCTGGCCGGTGAAGAAGCGGCCGAACTCGTTCGCCGCCTCGATCACAGCGCGGTAGCCCGCGATGTTCGCCATCGAGGAGAGGACGTCGAGGGACTGGGCGCGGGAGATGCGGGGGACGGCGTCCATCGCGAACGCCGTGATGCCGCGGCGGGCGAGGTCGGCCAGCAGGTCGGGGCTGAGTGCGGGCGCGAGCAGGCAGACCAGCGTCGTGCCGGGGCGGATCTCGTCGAGCTGCTCGCTCGAGGGGGCGTTCACGCCGAACACCAGGTCGCCGGACGTCGCCGTGCCGATCGACGCGCCGGCCTCCTCTAAGGCGGCGTCCGAGACGCCCGAGAGCACGCCTGCTCCGGCATCGACGACGACCTCGTAGCCGAGCTTGATCAGCTGCGCCACCGTGGCGGGCGTGGCTGCCGCCCGGGTCTCGCCCGGCCGCGCTTCCCGCAGGACTCCGATGATCACGCTGTTTCCTCCTCGGGGCCGGCGCGTGGACGTCCGGTCCTCCGAGCGGAGGCTAGCCCGTGCCGCGTCCGGAAGGCGGGGCAGGGGACCCCACCCGAGGGCGTGCGCTGGGTCACACCCGGAGGCGCCGCGCTAGAGGTCGAGGTCGACGGTCACGGCCGCGTGGTCGCTCACCGGCAGCAGGTGGACGGCCGCCTCGGCGGTGGCCTGCTCGTGGACGGTCAGCCCGTCGGCGAGGACGTGGTCGAGCTGCACGCGGGGCCGCATCACCGGGTAGGTCGGCTCGTGGACCAGCTCGACGAACGACGTGACCCGCGCGGGGATCCGGCCGGGCAGGTTGAAGTCGCCGAGGAGCACGAGCGGGCGCGGCATGCCGTGCAGCCACCGCCGCAGGGCGCGCAGCTGCCGGACGTTGTAGCCGGGCACGAAGGACAGGTGCGCGGTCGCGACGGTGAACGGTCCCTTGCGGCCCTCGACGACGGCGGCGATGGCGGCCCGTGGCTCGTCGGGCACCCGGATCATGCGCGGGCGCGGCTGGGCAGGGATCAGCAGCGGGAGCGTCCACGGGGCGGCGTCGAACCGGGTGGACCGCCACTCGAGCACGGGCAGGCGCGACACCAGGCCGACGCCGTACAGGGGGCCCATCCGCTCGACCTCGAGCGATGTGCTCGGCCGCCGGTCCGGGCGCAGGGCGGTCCCGGTCGACACGTGGTCGAGCCGCTCGTCGGCCGGTCGCCAGCCGTGCTCGCCCGGGGTGCCGCAGACCGACGGCGAGAAGTGCCAGTGCGGGGCGTCCAGCGCGGCGGCCACGACGCGCACCTGGTGCGCGTAGCCGCTGCGCGGCTGGTGGACGTCGACCTCCTGCAGCCCGATCACGTCGGCGTCGAGGTCGGCCACGGCCGCGCGCAGCGGACCGTCGTCGTCGACCCGCGGCAGGCCGACCGCGCGACCGGCACCGTCGCGCACCGGCTCGGGCACCCCGCCGAGCACGGGCATGCCGTGCAGCAGGTTGTACGTCGCGAGCCGGATCGCCATGCACCGACCCTAAGCGCCCCGCCCGCTCTCCACGATTCGCCCACCTTCTGGCCCTTTCCCGACCCGGATCAGCCCGGGAAAGGGCCAGAAGGTGGGCAGAAGCTGGTGGGTCAGCGGGGGTCGGCTCCGTGGCCGTCGGCCTCCAGCGCGATCTCCTCGACCGGCTTGGGGCGCTCGCCCGTGCGGCGCCGCATCCACTCGCGCGCGGGCTCCTCGACGTACTTCCACATCAGCCAGGCGATGAGGATCGCGCCGACGAC
Source organism: Candidatus Nanopelagicales bacterium (assembly GCA_044224785.1). Taxonomy (GTDB): domain Bacteria; phylum Actinomycetota; class Actinomycetes; order S36-B12; family CAIYMF01; genus Longivirga. The sequence continues at coordinate 3,590 of JBGAJT010000251.1, forward strand.
GAGGCCGACGAAGGAGATCAGGTAGAGGACGCCGCCCTTGATGTGGACAGCGCTCATGCCCGCGCGCCAGAGGCCGTACCAGACCGTGTGGGTCATGTAGAGCGAGAAGGAGATGAAGCCGCCGAGGACGAGGCGGTCGGTCGACAGCCAGCGCGACGGCCCGCGGTTGGTGAGGGCGAGGGCGCCGATCCAGGCGATGAGGACCGGGACCAGCACGAGGTGGTACTTCGGCGGCAGGTCCGCGGCGTTCGGGGTGTCGGGCAGGTCGCTCGCGGTCCACTGCAGCGCGCCCACGTGGCCGAGGAACAGCGCGGCGCCGACGACGACGAGCGGCAGCACGATCGACAGCGTCGTCGCCAGCCGCTCGACGCGCGGCCGCACGCCGTCGGTCGCCGACCAGTGCCGCAGCACGATCAGGTAGGTCAGCCCGCCCGCGGTGAACTCCGTGAGGATGCGGATCGTCGAGCCCCAGTCCGAGATGTAGTAGGGGTCGCCGTAGTAGGCGACGCCGTACCAGAGCAGCGGCACCAGCACGAGGCACCACAGCAGGACCAGGCCGCGCGTGGGCACCTTGTCGCGGAACCGGAACAGCGCGAGCACCAGCAGCGGGAAGAGCAGGTAGGCCAGCCACTCCATCGACAGCGACCAGGCCGGGTAGTTCCAGCCGCGCTGCGGGTTGGGGCCCCACTCGTGCACGAGCAGCAGCTGCTTGACGTAGTCGACCGGGTTGAGCCAGTCGCGGCTGCTCGCGTCGGACCCGTTCACCTTCGACTGCGCGATCACTGCGAGGCCGGCGACGTTGAGCATCACGAAGTGCACGGGCCAGATGCGCGCGAGGCGCAGCCACCAGAAGTGCCGCGACGCCGGCCACGTGACGCGCGGCCCGAGCTTGGTCAGATAGGTGTGGGTGAGGATGAAGCCCGAGAGGGCGAAGAACAGGTCGACGCCGAGACGCCCGACGCGCAGCACCTCGTGCAGCACCGGCACCAGCAGGCCGGCCGTCGCGAGCGCTCCCTGGTAGTGGTAGAGCAGCACCCAGAACGCCGCCACGAAGCGGACGCCGGTCAGCTGGCCGATGAACCGCTGCTGCGTGCCCTGCGCCACCGAATCGCCTGCCGTTCCTGATCGCCTCGCCGTCTCCCGGCATCCTCGCACGGGAGGCGCGACCGTCCCGGGGGCCGCGCCGCGGCGTACGCCGTAGGGTCGGCGGGTGAGCCTGCGCCGCACCGCCTTCCGGACCCGGTGACCTGTGAGCGATCTGCTGACCTCCCTGACGCTCGCGCGCCTCGACGTCGACCGCGCTGCTGAGCGACGCGCCGACACCGCCTGGTTCGACGTCGCCTGGGCCGACGCCGCGACCCGCGTGCTCGTGCTGCACCGCGGCCGCGCGCGCGTGACCGGCGACCCGGATGCTGCGCCCCGGCTGCTGCTGGTCGCACCGGGCGAGGTCGAGCACGACGGCATCCGCGTCCTGCTGGCGGTCGACGGCGGTACGACGTACGTCGGGCTCCTGGTCGACGGCGCGGCGGAGCCCTTCGACGAGGAGGCCCGCTGGGAGGGCCTGCGCGAGGTCGGGGCGCTGCTCAGCCCGCTCGAGTCGTCGCTGCTCGTCG
>JBGAJT010000252.1:0-5133 GCA_044224785.1 Candidatus Nanopelagicales bacterium
GCGGGCGTAGGACAGGCGGCGGTAGCCGGGGGTGCCGCAGGCCTCGCCGGGGACGACCGCGACCTCGGCCTCGTCGAGGATGATCGTGGCGAGCTCGGCGGAGGTCGTGGCGACCTTGCCCCGGATCTCGCGGCCCAGGACGCCCTTGACCGAGGGGTAGACGTAGAACGCCCCCTCGGGCAGCGGGCACGCGACGCCGTCGATCGCGTCGAGGATCCCGGTGATGGTGTGCCGGCGGCGGTCGAACGCCGCGCGCATCTCGGCGACCGCGGTGAGGTCGCCGGAGACGGCGGCGAGCGCGGCGACCTGGGAGACGTTGGCGACGTTGCTCGTCGCGTGCGACTGCAGGTTTGTGGCCGCCTTGGCGACGTCGGCGGGGCCGATGAGCCAGCCCACCCGCCACCCGGTCATGGCGTAGGTCTTCGCGACGCCGTTCACGACCACGCAGCGGTCCGCGAGCTCGGGCACGAGCGCGGGCATGGAGGCGAACTGCGCGTCGCCGTAGACGAGGTGCTCGTAGATCTCGTCGGTGACGACCCAGATGCCCTTGTCGACCGCCCAGCGGCCGATCGCCTCGACCTCGGCGGGGGAGTAGACCGCCCCGGTCGGGTTGGACGGGGAGACGAAGACCAGGAGCTTGGTGCGCGGCGTGACCGCGGCCTCGAGCTGCTCCAGGGAGACCCGGTAGCCGGTGGTCTCGTCGGTGTGGATCTCGACCGGGACGCCGCCCGCGAGCCGGATCGACTCGGGGTAGGTGGTCCAGTACGGCGCGGGCAGCAGCGCCTCGTCGCCCGGGTCGAGCAGGGCGGCGAAGGTGTTGTAGAGCGCCTGCTTGCCGCCGTTGGTGACGACGACCTGGCCCGCGGTGACGGCGTAGCCGGAGTCGCGCAGCGTCTTGGCCGCGATCGCCTCCTTGAGCTCGGGGAGCCCGCCGGCGGGGGTGTAGCGGTGCCACGCCTGGGTGCGGCAGGCGGCCACGGCCGCCTCGACGATGTAGTCCGGCGTCGGGAAGTCCGGCTCGCCGGCGCCGAAGCCGATGACCGGCCGGCCGGCCGCCTTGAGGGCCTTGGCCTTGGCGTCGACGGCCAGGGTGGCGGACTCGGCGATGGACCCGATGCGGGTGGACACGCGCGCGTGCCCAGCGGTCTGCGTCATAGGACCATCCTCCCGTACTGGCCCCCCACCATGTCGGCAGGGTTTGCACACGAGCAGCCCTCAGCGCCGTGGACCGGCAGCCCGCCCGATCCGGGACCGTTCGTCGTCCGCGGCCGAGGTGCGGCGGAGCCAGCCACCGGACTTCGGCGAGCGCAGCGAGCTCGCGCTCGCCCGGAGCCGCAGAGACACCAGCGGGTTTGGGCCGGTGCCCTCCGGTCCCGTATGCTCGGGGCTCCTGGTGGACGTCCACCCCTGCGCAAGCATGCCCGGACCCTGAGCATGCGCGTGCGGTGGCGGCGCCCCGAAGGGTCGTAGCTCAATTGGTAGAGCACCGGTCTCCAAAACCGGCGGTTGGGGGTTCGAGTCCCTCCGACCCTGCGAGACCCCCGCGAGGGGGGCGAAGAACGGTCCGACCACCCGGTCGAGCCGCACGCGCACCGCCGACGCGGTGCTCAAGACGAGGCAGGACCGCGTGAGCGACATCGTCGACGCCGGCGTCCCCGAGCGCCCCAAGAAGGGCTCCTCGGACGACAAGCCCGGTTTCGGTGCGCGCGTCGCGCTGTTCTACCGCCAGGTCGTCGCGGAGCTGCGCAAGGTCGTCTGGCCCACGCGCAAGGAGCTGCTGACCTACACCTGGGTCGTCATCGTCTTCGTGACGATCCTCGCGATCATCGTGGCGTTGTTCGACCTGGGCTTCGCCAAGCTCGTCCTCAAGGTGTTCGGCGACGCCTGACCCGGCCCTGCCGGTCCCGCCCGCTCGACCGCCCGTTCCAAGGAGCACCGTGTCCGACACGCACGAGACCGACGCCCGTCCCGACGACGTCGTGGTCGAGGCCGTCGAGTCCGAGGAGACCGTCCTCGTGGACGCCGACGGCGACGTCGTGGACCAGGTCGTCACCGAGACCGTGGCCGTCGACTCCGACGGCGAGGTGATCGACGAGGTCGTCACCGAGACCGTGATCGTGGACGCCGAGGGCGACGAGGTCGTCGACGTCGTCGACGACATCACCGTGCGCGACGCCGACGGCGACCTGGTCGCCGAGATCGTCGAGGAGACCGTCGTCGCGGTCGACGCCGACGGCGTGGTGCTCGACGCCGAGACCGAGGAGACCCTGGTCCTCCCGGCCGACGACGAGGACCTCGACCCGGTCGAGGCCTTCCGCGAGCGCATGCGCACCGAGCTCGGCGACTGGTACGTGATCCACTCCTACGCCGGCTACGAGAACAAGGTGAAGACCAACCTCGAGAGCCGCATCACCTCGCTCAACATGGAGGACCAGATCTTCCAGGTCGAGGTGCCCATGGAGGAGGTCTTCGAGATCAAGGCAGGCCAGAAGAAGCTGGTCCGCCGCAACAAGTTCCCGGGTTACGTCCTGGTCCGCATGGACCTCACGGACGCCTCCTGGGGCACCGTCCGGCACACGCCGGGCGTCACCGGCTTCGTCGGTCACGGGCACCAGCCCGCGCCGCTGTCGCTGGACGAGGTCGTCTCGATCCTCGCCCCGGTGCCGGAGAAGAAGCCCGGTCAGCCCGCGACCTCCGGTGGTCCTGCCACCGAGGTCACGGTCGTCGACTTCGCGGTCGGCGACTCGGTCACCGTCATCGACGGTCCCTTCGCGACGCTCCACGCCACGGTCTCCGAGATCAACGTCGACGCGCAGAAGGTCACCGGACTGGTGGAGATCTTCGGCCGGGAGACCCCGGTCGAGCTCGGTTTCGGCCAGATCCAGAAGAACTAGGCGCGCGGCCCGCCCAGGCAGCGCGCACCCACCCACGAGCAAGGACCCGAAGGAATGCCTCCCAAGAAGAAGGTCGCAGGCCTGATCAAGCTCCAGATCCAGGCCGGCGCCGCGAACCCTGCGCCCCCGGTCGGTCCGGCGCTCGGTCAGCACGGCGTCAACATCATGGAGTTCTGCAAGGCCTACAACGCCGCGACCGAGTCGCAGCGCGGTCAGGTCATCCCGGTGGAGATCACGGTCTACGAGGACCGCTCGTTCACCTTCATCCTCAAGACCCCGCCGGCCGCGAGGCTCATCCTCAAGGCCGCCGGCGTCGACAAGGGTGCGGCGAACCCGCTCACCACCAAGGTCGCCTCGATCACCAAGGCCCAGGTCAAGGAGATCGCCGAGACCAAGATGGCCGACCTCAACGCCAACGACGTCGAGAACGCGATGCGCATCATCGAGGGCACCGCCCGCTCGATGGGCGTCACCGTCACGGAGTGACGAGGGCGTCAGCCCGAGGAGCCTCCGGGACCATCGACGCCGTCGTCGACTGATCCAGCACAGCACCACCCCCGCACGACGTGGCAGGGCCGGCGCGGCCCGACAGACCACGACTCCCACTCTCCACGAGGAGCAGCAATGCAGCGCAGCAAGGCCTACACCACGGGCGCCGAGAAGATCGACCGCGACGCCCTGTACTCCCCGCTCGAGGCGGTCCGCCTGGCCAAGGAGACCAACCCGGCGAAGTTCGACGCGACCGTCGAGGTCGCCTTCCGGCTCGGGGTCGACCCCCGCAAGGCCGACCAGATGGTGCGCGGCACCGTCAACCTCCCGCACGGCACCGGCAAGACCGCTCGGGTCCTGGTCTTCGCCAACGGTGAGAAGGCGCAGGAGGCCCTCGCGGCCGGCGCCGACGAGGTCGGCGGCGACGAGCTCATCGACAAGGTCGCCGCGGGCTACACCGACTTCGACGCCGCCGTCGCGACCCCCGACCTCATGGGCAAGGTCGGCCGTCTGGGCAAGGTGCTCGGCCCCCGTGGCCTGATGCCCAACCCCAAGACCGGCACGGTCACGATGGACGTCGCGAAGGCGGTCACCGAGATCAAGGGCGGCAAGATCGAGTTCCGCGTCGACAAGCACTCGAACCTGCACTTCGTCATCGGGAAGGCCTCCTTCTCCGACGAGGCGCTCATCGAGAACTACGCCGCCGCGCTCGACGAGGTGCTGCGTCTCAAGCCGTCGGCGGCCAAGGGCCGCTACGTCAAGAAGGCGACCATCACCACGACCATGGGCCCCGGCGTCCCGGTCGACCCGAACCGCACGCGCAACCTGCTCGTCGAGGACGACGCCAACGCCTGACGGCACGCGCGTACGACCGCACCACCTGCACGACCAAGCTCGACCCTCGGACGCGGGGCGGGGCCGGGGCACCTGGTCGATTTGGACCAGCGCCCCGGCTCCCGTACCCTCGACACAGCCGAAGACCGCCGGTCGTCGGGCCCGTCCAGACGGATCCGACCGAAGCTTCCGCACCGCGGAGGACCAGCGCAGGTGCCCGAACGTCGCCCTCCTCGCGGAGGACAGCGCCCCGTGCCCCTGCGCGGGGCCTTTTCGTTGTCCGGGCACTTCTCGGCGGGACAGATGGAAGGAGACCCATGGCGCGGGCCGACAAGGCAGCCGACGTCGCGGAGCTCGCGGAGCACTTCCGCAGCTCCACGGCCACCGTGCTGACCGAGTACCGCGGGCTCACCGTGGCGCAGCTCAAGACGCTGCGCCGTTCGCTCGGTGACACCGCCAACTACGCCGTGGTGAAGAACACGCTGACCAAGATCGCCGCCAAGGACGCGGGCGTGGAGGGTCTCGACGACCTGCTCGCCGGCCCCAGCGCGATCGCGTTCATCAAGGGCGACCCGGTCGAGGCCGCCAAGGGTCTGCGTGACTTCGCCAAGGCCAACCCGCTGCTGGTGATCAAGGGCGGCTACATGGACGGCAAGACGCTGTCCGCCGCCGAGATCTCCAAGCTTGCGGATCTCGAGTCGCGCGAGGTCCTCCTCGCGAAGCTCGCGGGTGCGATGAAGGCGTCGCTGTCGCAGGCAGCCGCGCTCTTCCAGGCCCCGCTCTCGCAGGCCGCTCGCGCGATCGAGGCCCTGCGTGTCAAGGCCGAGGCCGACCCCTCGGTCATCGGCGGAGCGGGAGCGGCTCCGGCCGCGGCCGCCCCTGCCGAGGCCCCCGAGGCTGCTGCGGAGGAGGTCGT
>JBGAJT010000253.1:0-5121 GCA_044224785.1 Candidatus Nanopelagicales bacterium
CCGTGCAACCGGGTGCGGGCCAGCGCGTCGGCCAGTAGCAGTGCTGCGGTGCGTCGGGTGGGGGCATACGAGATGACCTTGGCCAGCATCGGGTCGTAGTGGATGGACACCGCCGAGCCGGTGACGATGCCGCTGTCCAGCCGGATCTCGGTGCGCCCGGTGCTGTGGAATTCGGTTGCCGCGGCGGGGACCTCGAAGTGCTCGACGGTGCCGGCCTGCGGCTGCCAGTGCTGCGCGGGATCCTCGGCGTAGAGCCGCGCCTCGATGGAATGCCCGCGCGCGGCCGGCGGCTGCGACGGCAACCGCTCGCCGTCGGCGACCTGGATCTGCAGTTCGACGAGGTCCAGCCCCGTGGTGGCCTCGGTGACCGGGTGCTCGACCTGCAGCCGGGTGTTCATCTCCAGGAAGAAGAACTCCTGAGCGTCGCCCTCGCCCGCGACGAGGAACTCGACCGTGCCCGCGCCGACGTAGCCGATCGCGCGGGCCAGCGACACGGCCGCGGCGTACATCCGCTCGAGCGTTGCCGGCGTCGCTCCCGGCGACGGCGACTCCTCCACCACCTTCTGGTGGCGGCGCTGGATGGAGCACTCGCGCTCGAAGAGGTGGACCACGTCGCCGTGGGTGGCGCCGAACACCTGGACCTCGACGTGGCGCGAGCGCTCGAGGTAGCGCTCGAGGAACACCGTGGCATCGCCGAACGACGATGCGGCCTCGCGGCGCGCGCCGGCGACCGCCTCCACGAGGTCGGACGACGAGCGCACGACGCGCATCCCCTTGCCGCCACCACCCGCAGATGCCTTGACCAGCACGGGATATCCGACGCTCTCACCGGCCGCGAGTAGGTCGGCGTCGGACACGCCGCCCGCGAGCTCCGCGCCCGGCACGAGCGGTACGCCGGCGTCCGCCGCGATCCGCTTGGCCTCGACCTTGAGCGCCATCGCCCGCATCGACGACGGCGTCGGGCCCACCCACACCAGTCCCGCGGCCATCACAGCCTCGGCGAACGCGGGGTTCTCCGACAGGAAGCCGTAGCCGGGGTGCACCGCGTCGGCACCGGTGCGCCGCGCGGCGTCGAGGACCTTGTCGGCGTCGAGGTAGGACTCCGCGGACGTCGTGCCCCCGAGCGCCACGGCGTACGTCGCCTCGTCGACGAAGGGCAGCCCGCGGTCGGGGTCGCTGAACACGGCGACCGTCTCGATGCCGAGCTCGTGCGCCGTGCGGATCACGCGGCGTGCGATCTCGCCGCGGTTCGCCACCAGCAGGCGGGTGATGTCAGCCATCCGCCCTCACATCCGGAAGACGCCGTACGACGACGTCCCCTGCACCGGGGCGGAGTGCACCGCCGTGAGAGCGAGCGAGAGGACCATGCGGGTGTCGCGCGGGTCGATGATGCCGTCGTCCCAGAGCCGACCGGTCGCGTAGAGAGCGGTGGACTGCGACTCGACCTGGCTCTCGAACGCCTCGCGCATCGGCGCGAAGGCCTCGGCGTCGAAGGACTGGCCGGCCGCCTCGGTGCGCTGCTTCGCGACGATCTCGAGCACCCCGCCGAGCTGCCGCGGCCCCATCACCGCGATCCGGTGGTTGGGCCAGGTGAAGACGAAGCGGGGGTCGTAGGCACGCCCGCTCATGCCGTAGTTCCCGGCGCCGTAGGACGCGCCGACCATGAGCGTGAGGTGCGGGACGGTCGAGTTCGACACCGCGTTGATGAGCTTGGCGCCGTCCTTGATGATCCCGCCTTGCTCGTAGCGCGTGCCCACCATGAAGCCGGTGATGTTCTGCACGAACAGGATCGGGACGTCGTGCCGCTCGCAGAGCTGGATGAACTGCGCGCCCTTCTCGGCCTCCTCGCTGAAGAGGATCCCGTTGTTGGCGAGGATGCCGATCGGGTAGCCGTCGAGGTGCGCCCAGCCCGTGACCAGCGTGGTGCCGTACAACGGCTTGAACTCCTCGAACTCGCTGCCGTCGACGATGCGCGCGATCACCTCGCGCACCTCGAAGGGCACGCGCACGTCGGCGCTCGCGATCCCGAGCAGCTCCTCGACGTCGTACGCCGGCGCCACCGGCGTCCGCGCGCGGCCGGGGCCGAGCGTGCGCCAGTTCAGGTGGCCGACGATGTCGCGCCCGATGCGCAGCGCGTCGGGCTCGTCGACAGCGAGGTAGTCCGCGAGACCGCTCACGCGCGCGTGCATCTCGGCGCCGCCGAGCTGCTCCTCGTCGGCGTCCTCGTCGATCGCCATCTTCACCAGCGGCGGACCACCGAGGTAGACCTTCGCCGCGTCCTTCTGCAGGACGACGTAGTCGCTCATCCCGGGCACGTACGCCCCGCCGGCCGTCGACGACCCGAACACCAGCGTGATGGTCGGGATGCCGGCGGCCGAGAGCCGCGTGAGGTTCTTGAACGACGCGCCGCCCGGCACGAAGATCTCGGCCTGCTTGGGCAGGTCGGCACCCGCCGACTCGGTGAGCGAGATCAGCGGCAGCCGGTTGACCCGCGCGATCTCCATGGCGCGCAGGCCCTTCGCGACAGACGTCGGCCCCTGCGCACCGCCCTTCACGGTCGGGTCGTTGGCGCTGATGACGCAGTCGACGCCGCGCACCCGGCCGATGCCGGTGACCATGCCGCCGCCGAGCGGGTCGTCGGTCCCCCAGCCGGCGAGCGGCGAGAGCTCGAGGAACGGCGCCCCGCGGTCGAGCAGCAGGCCGACGCGCTCGCGGGGGAGCAGCTTGCCGCGCGAGCGCAGCTTCGCGACCGCGCGCGCATCCTTGTCGGCGTCGCCGGACCCGCCGCCGCGCACGACGCGGGCCGCGAGCTGGTCGATCTCGGCGAGGGCGGCGAGCATCGCCGCACGGTTGTCGGCGTACGCCGCCGCCCGCACGTCGACCCGGCTCGCGATCCGCACGCCCGGCACCCCTTCCCGCCAGACTTGACGCTAGAGTCAACTTGACACCCACGTCAAGATCCGCGGTTGTCACTGAATGTGCCATTCGTTGCAAAGAAGGCAACATTCCTGACATTCACATCGGCCCCCCGCTCGCCCGGGTCGCGCGCCCTCGCCGCGCGTGGCACGTGCGACGTCGCTGTCGCCGTGCGCGAGGATGCGGTCATGCCCGGTGAGCAGCTCCCCTTCGGCCGCGCGCGCCGCGCCGCCCGCGAGGCCGGACGCGCGCTCCCCGTCGTCGAGGTCCCCCTGCACGATGCCGTCGGCTCGGTGCTCGCGACCCCGCTCGTTGCCGCCACCGCGCTGCCCCCGTTCGACGCCGCGGCGATGGACGGCTGGGCGGTCTCGGGCCCCGGCCCCTGGACCGTGGTCGGGAGCCTGCTCGCCGGCGAGCAGCACGAGCGGCTCCCCGACGGCGCGGCCGTGGCGATCGCGACCGGCGCCGCCCTCCCGCTCGGTGCCGACGCCGTCCTGCGCCGCGAGCGCGGGGTCGTCGTCGACGGTCCGCACGCCGCCACGCTCTACGTCGGCGACCACGACACCGGCGAGACCGCGGCGCACCCCGGCTACGTCGAGCCCGGAAGCGACATCCGCCCGCGGGGCCAGGAGTCGGCCGCGGGCGAGCTGCTGCTCGAGGCGGGCGGTGTCGTGACCCCGGTCGTCGCCGGCATGGCCGCCGCTGCCGGGTACGACGCCGTGCCCGTCGTCCGACCGCCCGACGTCGCCCTGCTCGTCCTCGGCGACGAGCTCCTCCTGCGCGGCGCTCCGCGCGACGGCCGCGTGCGCGACGCCCTCGGCCCGATGCTCCCGGCGTGGATCGCGTGGGCCGGCGGCCGCGCCTTCCCGCCCACCCACGTGCCCGACACCCTCGACGACCTGCTGCTCGCGCTCGAGGACGCGAACGCCGACGTCGTCGTCACCACCGGCTCCACCGCCGCGGGTCCCGCCGACCACCTGCACGCCGCGCTCGACCGGCTCGGTGCGCGCTGGGTCGTCGACGGTGTGGCCGTCCGCCCGGGTACGCCGATGTGCCTCGCGACGCTGCCCGACGGCCGTCACGTCGTCGGGCTCCCCGGCAACCCGCTTGCCGCGGTCTCCGCGATCCTCACCCTCGTGTCGCCCCTGCTCGCGTCGCTGCGCGGTGAGGCGGGCGCCGACGAGGAGCGCGTCGAGGAGGCGCTGCTCGAGGAGGAGGTCAAGGGCCACCCCGACCACGTGCGGCTCATCCCCGTGCACCGCGAGCGCGGCGACCTCGTCACGACCGCGACGCCCACGCTGTTCACGGGACCGGCGATGCTGCGCGGCCTCGCGGTCGCCGACGGCGTCGCGGTGATCCCCCCGGGCGGCGCGCGACGCGGAGCCTCGGTGCGCGTCCTCGCCCTGCCGTGACCGGCGTACGTCGCCGCTTCGCTACCGTCGGCACGTGACGACGTCGATCCAGCTGCCCGCGCGCCGCTACGGCCCGCTCGGCTCGCTGTGGATCCGGGTCGGCATCGCGCTCGGGTGCCTGCTCATCACCACGGTGCTCGTCTACGTCGAGCGCGAGGGCTACCGCGACAGCAACGGCACGCCGATCTCGTGGCTCGACGCGCTCTACTACGCGACCGTCACGCTCTCGACCACCGGGTACGGCGACATCGTCCCCGTCACCGAGCAGGCCCGGCTCGCCAACGTCCTCATCATCACGCCGCTGCGTTTCGTCTTCCTGATCACCCTCGTCGGCACGACCGTCGAGGTGCTCACGCAGCGCAGCCGGGACGAGTTCCGCATCAAGCGCTGGAGGCAGAGGGTGCAGGACCACTCCGTGATCGTGGGCTTCGGCGTGAAGGGACGCGCCGCGCTCACGACGCTCATCGAGCAGGGCACACCGCCCGACCAGGTCGTGGTCGTCACGCACGACCGCATCTCGCTCAACGACGCCACGTCCCTCGGTGCGACCGGCGTGCTCGGTGACGCGACCCGCGAGGACGTCCTGACCGAGGCGCTGCTCCCGCGCGCCAAGCGGATCATCGTGGCGCTCGACCGAGACGACACCGCTGTGCTGGTCACCCTCACGGCGCGGCGGCTCAACGCCACCGCGACGATCGTCGCGTCGGCGCGCGAGAGCCAGAACATCGACGTGCTGAGGCAGAGCGGTGCCGACGCCGTGATCCCGACGTCGGAGTCGGCGGGGCGGGTGGGC
>JBGAJT010000254.1:0-5111 GCA_044224785.1 Candidatus Nanopelagicales bacterium
GGCGGTCACCACGGTCCTGGCGATCGCCGCGGTCGCCGTCGCGCGCCTGGCCGGCGTCGTCGGAGCGGCTGGCGGAGGTGCTGTCGGACTTGTCGGCACCGGACTTGTCGGCACCGGCCGTGTCCGGGCTGCCGGCCTCGCGCGAGGCGCGGCGGGAGCGGCCGGCCGTGCCGTCGCCGTTGCCGTTGCCGCTGCGCGCGCTCGGTGCCTGGTGGGCGCCGATGGCGGCGACCAGGTCGGCCTTGCGCATGCCGGACGCTCCGGTGATGCCCAACTGGCCCGCGAGGGCCTTGAGCTCGGGCAGGAGCATGGAGGAGAGCGAACCGCGCGCGGCGGTGCTCGGGGTGGTCTCGGTCACCGAGTGAACCCACTTCTGCTGACGTCGGGAATCTCTCGCGTCCCGTCGGGACGCGGGCCGCAGGACGTCTCGTGAGGACGGGCTGCGGGGGGCACCGGGTGGGAAGCCTGAGCTGCGAGGGGGTGCGGCGAGTGGCGGAACCTCGACGGGATCCCGCTGACAGCGGTGGTCCAGGTGCGGGAGCAGGATAACACCCCCGCCGACCGGCGGGGTCCATCGGCGTCCCCCGAGCGGACGCGGCGCGCCGCCGGGCCTCGGACCGCCGGGGTGCGGGGTCGCTGCGGATCAGGCGTCGAGCGCCAGGACCCGGGCTCCGTCGCGGTCGAACTCGAGCACCGAGGTCTCGAACCGGGCGCCGGCGAGCGCTTCGACGCGCGGGGCGCTCGTGGCGTCGGCGAGGGCCAGCACCGTCGGGCCGGCGCCGCTGATCGCCGCCGCGATCCCGCCGGAGCGCAGCTTGGCGACCAGGTCGAGGCTGCGCGGGTACGCCGTGCGCCGGTAGCCCTGGTGCAGCCGGTCGTCGGTGGCGTCGAGGAGCAGGTCGGGCCGGCCGGTGAGCGCCGGGAGCAGCAGCGCCGAACGCGCCGCGTTGTGGACCGCGTCGACGTGCGGCACCGACTCGGGGAGCATCCCCCGCGCCTTGCGCGTGGGCACCGACGTCGACGGGACCGCGACGACCGGCACGATCTCGGGCGAGGGGTCGGCGCGCAGGACGTGGATCGAGCCGTCGTCGCGGGTCCACGCCACGGTGACACCGCCGTGCAGGCAGGCCGCGACGTTGTCGGGGTGGCCCTCGAGCCCGGAGGCGACGTCGAGCAGGGTGTCGTCAGGCATCCGCTCCTCGCCGCCGACGGTCAGCGCCCGCGCCAGGACCAGGCCCGACACGATCGCCGCGGCCGACGACCCGAGACCCCGGCCGTGCGGGATCCTGTTGGCGCACACGAGATCCAGGCCGCGCGGCCGACCGCCGAGGAGGTCGAAGCCCTTGAGCATCGCCTTCGCGACGAGGTGCCGGTGGTCGCGCGCGACGGAGTCGGCACCCTCGCCGTGGACGTCGACGCGCACGTCCGGCTCGTCGGACACCTGCGCCACGACGTCGTCGTAGAGCGCGAGTGCAGCACCGAACGCGTCGAAGCCGGGGCCGAGGTTCGCCGACGTCGCCGGCACTCGTACGCGCAGCGGCGCGGCGCGGAACGTGGGGCGGCCGGCGGGCGGTGGTGTCACGCCAGACCCAGCTGCACCGCGGCGGACACGGCGTCGACCGGCACCTTGACCGGCTGCGGCGCGCCCGCGATCGCCCACTCGGGATCCTTGAGCCCGTTGCCGGTGACGGTGCAGACCACCGACGAGCCGCGCGGCACCCAGCCGTCGGCAACGGACTTGAGCAGCCCGGCGATGCTGGCCGCCGACGCCGGCTCGACGAACACGCCCTCGCGCGACGCCAGCAGTCGGTAGGCGCCGAGGATCTCGCGGTCGGTGACGGCGTCGATGAGTCCGCCGGACTCGTCGCGCGCGGCGACCGCCTGGTCCCACGACGCCGGGTTGCCGATGCGGATGGCGGTGGCGATGGTCGAGGGGTTCGAGACCGGGGCACCGTTGACGATCGGCGCTGCCCCAGCCGCTTGGAACCCCCACTCGCGCGGGCGCTTCGCGGCAACGCCGTCCGCGGCGTACTCCACGAAGCCCTTCCAGTAGGCCGTGATGTTGCCGGCGTTGCCGACCGGCAGGCAGTGGATGTCCGGGGCGTCGCCGAGCATGTCGACGATCTCGAACGCGCCGGTCTTCTGCCCCTCGATGCGGAACGGGTTCACCGAGTTCACCAGCGAGACCGGGTAGTGCTCGGAGAGCTTGCGCGCCAGCGTGAGGCAGTCGTCGAAGTTGCCGTCGACCTGCAGCAGCTTGGCGCCGTGGACGAGCGCCTGCGCCATCTTGCCGAGCGCGATCTTGCCGTCGGGCACGAGCACCGCGCACACCATGCCGGCCTTGACGGCGTAGGCCGCAGCACTGGCGGAGGTGTTGCCGGTGGAGGCGCAGATGACCGCCTTGGCCCCGGCCTCGGCCGCCTTCGAGATCGCCATCGTCATGCCGCGGTCCTTGAACGACCCGGTGGGGTTGGCGCCCTCGACCTTGATCCAGACGTCGCAGCCGGTGAGCTCGGACAGCACGTCCGCGTGCACCAGCGGGGTGCCGCCCTCGCGCAGCGAGACGATGGGGGTCCGGTCGGTGACGGGCAGCCGGTCGCGGTACTCCTCGATGAGGCCGCGCCACTGGTGCGCTCCGACGGTGGTGCTCACGAGCCCTCCTCGCCCTCGACCCGCATGACGCCGACCACGCTGCGCACGGCGTCGTGCGAGCGCAGCTGCTCGATGGTGGCGGCCAGCGCCGAGTCGTGGGCGCGGTGGGTGCGCACCACGAGCCGCGCCTCCTCGCCGTGACCGTCCTGGCGCACGGTCTGGATGCTCACGCCGTGGTCGGCGAAGCACTGCGCGACCGCGGCGAGGACGCCCGGCTTGTCGGCGACCTCGAGGTTCACGTAGTAGCGCGTGACGGCGTCGCCCACGGGCAGCGCGTCGAGGTGCGCGTACGTCGACTCCCCCGGGCCGAGCGACCCGGAGAGCCGGTGGCGCGAGACGGCGACGATGTCGCCGAGCACCGCGGACGCCGTCGGCGCACCGCCGGCGCCGCGGCCGTAGAACATGACCTGGCCCGCGGAGTCGGCCTCGACGAACACCGCGTTGAACGCGCCGCGCACACCGGCGAGCGGGTGGGTCCTCGGGACCATCGTCGGGTGGACGCGCGCCACGACGCCCTTCTCGTCGTCGGAGAGCTCCGCGACGGCGAGCAGCTTGATGACGAAGCCCATGTCGCGCGCGGCGGCCACGTCCTCCGCCGACACCGTGGAGATGCCCTCGCGGTGGACGTCGTCGCCGGTGATCCGGGTGTGGAACGCGAGGCTCGCGAGGATCGCGGCCTTGGCCGCGGAGTCGAAGCCCTCGACGTCGGCGGTCGGGTCGGCCTCGGCGTAGCCGAGCGCCTGGGCCTCGGCCAGCACGTCGGCGTAGTCGGCGCCCTGCTCGTCCATCGCGGAGAGGATGAAGTTCGTGGTGCCGTTGACGATGCCGAGCACGCGGCGGACCTTGTCGCCGGCCAGGCTGTCGCGCAGCGGGCGCAGCAGCGGGATGGCGCCGGCGACCGACGCCTCGTAGTAGAGGTCGACGCCGTGCTCCTCAGCGGCTGCGAACAGCGTCGCGCCGTCCTCCGCGAGCAGTGCCTTGTTGGCGGTGACGACGGAGGAGCCGGCAGCCATCGCCGCGAGGATCAGCGTGCGCGCCGGCTCGATGCCGCCGAGCACCTCGACGACGACGTCGCTGCCGCGGGCGACGAGGCCGGCGAGGTCGTCGGTGAGCACCTCGGACGGGATGCCCTCGCGCGGCCGGGAGGCGTCGCGGACGCCGACGCCGACCAGGCGCAGCGGCGCGCCCACCCGGGCGGCGAGGTCGTCGGCGGACTCGTGGAGCAGCCGGGCCACCTGGCTGCCGACCGTCCCGCCGCCGAGCAGGGCGACGGTCAGCTCACGGGGCGCCGGGTCCGGCGTGGTCATCGCGGTCCTTCCGACTGACGGGGTACGAGGGCGTGGGAGCCCGGGCGAGAAGCGTCCCACGGAGTGCGGCGCGCGCGGGTCACCGGGCGAGCCCGACGTCGAGGCCGAGGAGGTCGTCGGGCGTCTCGCGCCGCAGCACGAGCGACGCCTTCCTGTCCTTGACCGCCACGACGGCGGGCTTGGGCAGGTAGTTGTAGTTCGACGCCATGGCGCGGCAGTAGGCGCCGGTCGCCGCGACCGCGACGAGGTCTCCGGGCGCGAGGTCGCCCGGGAGCCAGCAGTCGCGGACGACGATGTCGCCGCTCTCGCAGTGCTTGCCCACGACGCGCGACAGGACCGGCGCGGCCTCCGACACCCGGGACGCGAGGCGGACGGTGTACTCGGCGTCGTAGAGGGCAGTGCGGATGTTGTCGCTCATGCCGCCGTCGACGCTGACGTAATGGCGCGCGTGGCCCGACCCGAGGTCGACCTTCTTCACCGTGCCGACCTCGTAGACGGTGATCATCGACGGGCCGACGACCGCACGGCCGGGCTCGACGGCGAGCCGCGGGAGAGTCAGGCCGTAGGACGTGCACTCGCGCGTGACGATGCCGCGCAGCAGGTCGGCCATCTCCTTCGGGGAGATCGGGTCGTGCTCGCTCGTGTAGGCGATGCCGAAGCCGCCGCCGAGGTCGAGCTCGGGCAGCTCGATCCCGTGCTCGCGGGCGACCTGGGCGTGCAGTCGCAGGATCCGCCGGGCCGACACCTCATAGCCGGAGGTGTCGAAGATCTGCGAGCCGATGTGGCTGTGCAGGCCGAGCAGCCGCAGGTGGGGGGCGTGGGCGAGGATTCGCCGGACCGCCTCGGCCGCATCGCCGGTGGCCAATGAGAAGCCGAACTTCTGGTCCTCGTGCGCGGTCGCGATGAACTCGTGGGTGTGCGCCTCGACGCCGACGGTCACCCGGACGAGGACGGGGGCCGAGCGGCCCAGCCGTGCCGCGATGGCGGCGAGCCGGTCGATCTCCTCGAACGAGTCAACGATGATCCGCCCCACGCCATAGTCGACGGCCGCTTCCAACTCGGCCAGGCTCTTATTGTTGCCGTGCATGCCGATCCGGGCACCCGGCATACCGGCGCGGATGGCGACCGCGAGCTCGCCGCCACTGCACACGT
>JBGAJT010000255.1:0-5101 GCA_044224785.1 Candidatus Nanopelagicales bacterium
AGCCGACGATCGCAGCCATCTGGAAGGCCGTCTTCACCTTGCCGCCGCGGCTCGCGGGGATGACGCCGTGGCGGATCACCCAGAAGCGCAGGATCGTGACGCCGATCTCGCGGGCGAGGATCACCAGCGTGACCCACCACGGGAGCTCGCCGAGGTAGGACAGGCCGACCAGCGCGGTCCCGGTGAGCGCCTTGTCGGCGATCGGGTCGGCGATCTTGCCGAAGCTGGTGACCTGGCCGCGTCGGCGGGCGATCTCGCCGTCGACGAGGTCGGTGAACGACAGCGCGAGGAACACGACGGCCGACCAGATGCGCGAGGCCGGGTCGTCGCCCCCGTCGCGCAGGAGCAGCCACGCGAAGACCGGCACGAGCGCGAGGCGCGCGACGGTGAGCGTGTTCGGGAGGTTCAGGCGCGACGGTGCCTGGACCGGGTCGCCGACGTGGTCGGGAGGCGGCGGCTTGATCACCGGGCGACCCGGCCGGTGACCTCGGCGACGAGGTCGACGCCCTCGGACCCCACGACCACGGCCGTGACGAGCTCGCCGGGCACGAGCGGGGTCTCGTCGCGCGTGACGAGCAGCGTGGCGCCGTCGACCTCGGGCGCCTGGTGCGCGCTGCGGCCCTCGGCGGCGAACCCGTCGACGCCGTCGCCGACGTACTCGACGAGCACCTGCACCTCCTCGCCGATGCGGTCGGCGGCGCGGCGCGAGGTGAGCTCCTCGACGAGCGAGGACACGCGCTCGACCCGCTCGCGCACGACGGCGTCGTCGAGCTTGCCGTCGTACGTCGCGGCCTCGGTGCCGTCCTCGTCGGAGTAGCCGAACACGCCCACGGCGTCCAGGCGCGCTGCGACGAGGAAGCGCTCGAGCTCGTCGACGTCGGCCTCGGTCTCGCCCGGGAAGCCGACGATCACGTTGCTGCGCGCGCCGGCCGCGGGCGCGAGATGCCGCGCGGCGGAGAGCAGCTCGAGGAACGACTCGGTGCCGCCGAAGCGGCGCATCCGGCGCAGGACGTCCTGCGACGCGTGCTGGAACGAGAGGTCGAAGTAGGGCACCACGCCGGGCGTACGCGCGATGACCTCGATGAGCGACGGCCGCGTCTCGGCCGGCTGCAGGTAGGAGACGCGCACCCAGTCGATGCCCTCGACCGCGGCGAGCTCGGGCAGGAGCGCCTCGAGCAGGCGCAGGTCGCCGAGGTCCTTGCCGTACGACGTCGAGTTCTCGCTGACGAGCACGAGCTCGCGGACGTCCTGCGACGCCAACCAGCGCGCCTCCTCGAGGACGTCGTGCGGACGGCGCGAGACGAACGACCCGCGGAAGGACGGGATCGCGCAGAACGCGCAGCGCCGGTCGCAGCCCGAGGCGAGCTTGAGCGGCGCGCTCGGGCCGTCGCCGAGGCGGCGGCGCACGACGCGGGGGCCGCTGGCCGGGGCGACACCCTCGGGGAGGTCGGGCTCCTGGCCGTGGCCCGGGAGCGCGACCGCGGCGGCCGCGCGCTCGACGGGCGTCACCGGCAGCAGCAGCCGCCGGTCGCGCGGCGCGTGCGGCACGTGCTGCTCGCCGGCGACGATGCTGCGCAGCCGGGCGGAGATGTCGGCGTAGTCGTCGAACCCGAGCACGGCGTCGGCCTCGGGCAGCGACTCGGCGAGCTGGTCGCCGTAGCGCTCGGCCAGGCAGCCGACCGCCACGACCGCGCGAGCGCGGCCGTCGTCCTTGAGGTCGGCGGCGGCGAGCAGGGTGTCGACGGAGTCCTTCTTGGCCTGCTCCACGAAGCCGCAGGTGTTGACGACCACGGCGTCGGCGTCGGCGGCGTCCTCGACGAGCTCCCAGCCGTCGGCGGCGAGCCGGCCGGCGAGCTCCTCGGAGTCGACCTCGTTGCGGGCGCACCCGAGGGTGACGAGCGCGACCTTGCGCACGGACGAGGACATGGCCCTCAGCCTACGGGGCGAGCGGGGCTGCTCAGCCCGCGGTGGTGGTGGGGTCGCCAGGTCCGAAGTTGACCTTCACGACCTGGCCGCCCGAGCCCGGCTGGCCGAGGTTGCGGCCGTTGACGACCAGCGACACCGCACCGGCGTTGCCGATCACGAGCGACACCTTCTGCTTGTCGCGGAAGGTCTTCGTCATGCCCTGCGTGACGATGCCCTCGTAGAGGGTCTTGCCGCCGGGGCCTGCCGTCGCGCGGATCCACGACTTGGCGCCGGTGACCGTGAGCTTGACCTGGACGCCGTCGGCCGCGGCCACGACGTCGCTCGGGGTCGCTGCCGGGGTGCTCGGCTGGGTGCTCGGGGTCGAGGGCTTGGTCGACGGGCTGCTCGTGCTCGGCGACGACGACGGCGAGGAGCCGCTCGAGGCCGACGTGGAGGGCTCGGCCGCGACGCCCGAGGACGACGGACGGTTGCTCAGGAAGGAGATGACGCCGGCGCCGACGATGACCGCCAGCGCGAGGGCCATGACGGCCGACCAGTTCGGGCCGCTGCGCCCGCGCGAGACGCTGGCACCGAGGGTGCCCGCGAGCGCGCCGAGGCTGTCGCCCGCCGACGTCCGCTCGCTGACCGTGGTGGGCTGCTCGATGGGCTCGACCGGGGCGACGGCCGCACGTGCGGTGCCGCGCTCGACGTCGTACTGGGCGGCCAGGGCGACGGGGTCGAGACCCACGGCGCCGGCGATGCTCTTGAGGTGGCCGCGGGCGTAGACGTCGCCGCCGCAGAGCCGGAAGTCGTCCTTCTCGATCGCCTCGATGACGGCGGCCCGCACGCGGGTGCTGGTGGCGACCTGGGTGACGGTGAGCCCCGCCTCGGTGCGGGCGCGCGCGACGGTCTGACCGACCGTCAGGCTCGTCCCGCTCACGTCTGGCTCCCTGCCCCCCGGCGGAGCACGACCTGACCGTCGTGGGGGAAGCCGCCGGAACGCCCATGGTAGGCCGAAGGCCCCGGCGAGGGGAAACGACGGACGCCCCCGACCGGATCAGTCGAGGGCGTCGTCGCAGGTCAGAGCGGTCACTCGCCGCCGAGAGTGGCGAGGATCCCCTCGAGCTCGTCCGGCACCACGAGGACCTCGCGGGCCTTGGAGCCCTCGCTGGGGCCGACGATGCCCCTGCTCTCCATGAGGTCCATGAGGCGACCGGCCTTGGCGAAGCCCACGCGGAGCTTGCGCTGCAGCATCGAGGTGGAGCCGAACTGGGTGGTGACCACGAGCTCGACCGCCGCGCGCAGCAGGTCGAGGTCGTCGCCGATCTCCTCGTCGATCTCCTTCTTGGCGCCGGCCACCGCGCCGACGTCCTCGCGGTACGCCGGGGCCAGCTGCTGCTTGCAGTGGGCGACCACCGCGCGGATCTCGTTCTCGGTGACCCAGGAGCCTTGCAGGCGGATCGGCTTGCTCGCACCCATCGGCAGGAACAGCGCGTCGCCCTGGCCGACCAGCTTCTCCGCACCGGGCTGGTCGAGGATGACGCGGCTGTCGGCCAGGCTCGAGGTCGCGAACGCCAGCCGGCTCGGCACGTTGGCCTTGATCAGGCCGGTGACGACGTCGACGCTCGGGCGCTGGGTGGCGAGCACGAGGTGGATGCCGGCGGCGCGGGCGAGCTGGGTGATGCGGACGATCGAGTCCTCGACGTCGCGCGGCGCGACCATCATGAGGTCGGCGAGCTCGTCGACGACGACCAGCAGGTACGGGTAGGGCGTGATGACCCGCTCGCTGCCGGGCAGCGGCTTCACCTGGCCGGCGCGCACCGCCTTGTTGAAGTCGTCGATGTGGCGGAACCCGAACTGCGCGAGGTCGTCGTAGCGGAGGTCCATCTCCTTGACGACCCACTGCAGGGCCTCGGCGGCCTTCTTCGGGCTCGTGATGATCGGCGTGATGAGGTGCGGGACGCCCTCGTACGCCGTGAGCTCCACGCGCTTGGGGTCGACGAGGATCATCCGGACCTCGTCGGGGGTCGAGCGCATGAGCACGCTGGTGATCAGCGTGTTCATGCAGCCGGACTTGCCCGCGCCGGTGGCGCCGGCGACGAGGATGTGCGGCATCCGCGCGAGGTTCGCGCACACGAAGCCGCCCTCGACGTCCTTTCCGAGGCCGACCAGCATCGGGTGGTGGTCGCTCGTCGCGGCCTTGCTGCGCAGGACGTCGCCGAGGCTGACCAGCTCGCGGTCGGAGTTCGGGATCTCGACCCCGACGGCGGACTTGCCGGGGATCGGCGACAGGATCCGGACGTCGGCTGAGGCCACGGCGTACGCGATGTTCTTGGATAGCTGCGTGACGCGCTCGACCTTCACGGCCGGCCCGAGCTCGACCTCGTAGCGCGTGACGGTGGGGCCGCGGGAGTAGCCGGTGACGGCGGCGTCGATGCCGAACTGCTCGAAGACCGCGGTGAGCGAGTCGACGACGGCGTCGGAGGCCTTGCTCGTCGACTTGTGCGGCGCGCCCGGCTTGAGCGAGTCGGTCGGCGGCAGGTGGTAGGTGACGTCGCCCGAGAGCGCGAGCTGCTCGATGCGCGCGGGCGTCTCGGGCAGCGGCTCGGCGACCGGCTTGGGCGTGATCACGGTGCCGGAGGTGAGGTCGACGATGACGGTCGACTGCTCGTCCGGGTCGCCCGCGGGCTCCGCGAGGTCGATCTCGACCTCGGCGGCCTTGCGGCCGCGGCGCTTCTTGGGGGCGTCCTCGGCGACCAGCGGAGTCTCGAAGGCGATGTCGCCGTTGAGGACGCCGAGCCCCGAGTCGGCGGCCTCGGCGTCCCTCTTGGCCTGGCGGCGCTGCTTGCGCGTGGTGGTGGCCGGGGCCTCGGGCTCGGCCGGGGCGCCGGGCTCCTCGACGAGCTCGACGCCGAGGATGCGGTCGCGCAGGTGGCGGACGCGCTCGGGGATCGCGGCGACCGGCGTCGCGGTGACGACGAGGACGCCGAAGACGAACAGCAGCAGGAGCAGCAGACCGGCGACCACCGGGTGCGTGGCGGCGACGATCGGGGCCGAGGCCAGCCAGCCCAGCCAGCCGCCGCCCGACTCCATCGCGGCCGAGCCGTCGGCCGGGACGGCCGTGCCCTTGACGACGTGGACCAGGCCCGCGGCCGAGACCACGAGCGCGGACACGCCGATCGTCATGCGGCCGGTG
>JBGAJT010000256.1:0-5083 GCA_044224785.1 Candidatus Nanopelagicales bacterium
CCCGACTCGGCCGTGGACCGCGCCCTCGCCGCCGGCCGGTCGATCCTGACGCCCGAGGCCCGCGGCGACAGCTACGGCCCGGAGGTGGCCGTGGCCACGGACGCGACCGGGCTCGAGCGGCTCGTGGCCTTCCTCGGGAGGGACCCGGGCTGGACGCCGCCCGTCTGAGCACCGACCTCCACCCGTCGGGGTGGTGCGCCGCAGGCCCGGGTGCTGGTTAGGCTGCGCGCATGGTCTTCATCCTGTTCGTGATCTTCTGCGTCCTCGTGCTCACCATGGGCGTCGCCGCCTACCGCAAGATGAACGGCGAGGACATGTACGGCAACAAGAAGAGCCGCCGCCGCAGCTACTGACGGTCCGGCCTCCGTCGTCGCCGGGCGCTAGCCGCCCAGGACGTCGTCGAGGTCGTAGCGCACCGGCCGCTCGAGCTGCTCGTACGTGCACGAGCGCGGTTCGCGGTCGGGGCGCCACCGCTTGAACTGGGTCGTGTGCCGGAACCGCGTCCCCTCCATCGCGTCGTAGCCCACCTCGCACACCAGCTCGGGCCGCACCGGGTTCCAGTCGAGGGTCTTGCCGGCGCTCCAGCGCGACACCGCACCCGGGAGCCGCTGGCCCTCGTGGGCCTCGGCCTCGCGCCACGCCGCCCACGGGTGCTCGTCGTCGTCGGTCAGAGTGTACGGCGCGAGCTCCTGCACCAGCTCCGCGCGCCGCGCCATCGTGAAGCTCGCGGAGACGCCCACGCTCTGCAGCGCACCCTCGTCGTCGTACAGACCGAGCATCAGCGAGCCGACGACCGGCGCGCCGTCGGGACCGGGCTGCTTGTGCGCGCGCCAGCCCGCGACCACGCAGTCGGCGGTGCGCGCGTGCTTCACCTTGAGCATCACGCGCTTGTCGGGCTGGTAAGCAGAGTCGAGGAGCTTGCACACCAGCCCGTCGAGCCCGGCGCCCTCGAACTGCTCGAACCAGCGGGCCGCCTCGTCCTCGTCGCGGCTGATCCGGGTGAGGTGCACCGGGCCGTCGAGCCCGTGCAGCGCCTCCTCGAGCAACGACCGGCGACGGGCGAAGGGCTCGTGCAGGAGGTCGTCGTCGCCGAGCGCCAGGAGGTCGAAGGCCACGAACGACGCGGGCGTCTCCGCCGCGAGCCGGCGCACGCGGCTGTCGGCCGGGTGGATGCGCTGCTGCAGGGCGCCGAAGTCGAGCCGGTCATCGGTGCGCACGACGATCTCGCCGTCGACGACGCACCGCGGCGGCAGCTGCTCGAGCACCGCCTCCACGACCTCGGGGAAGTACCGGGTGAGCGGCTTCTCGTTGCGGCTGCCGAGGACCACCTCGTCGCCGTCGCGGAACACGATGCAGCGGAAGCCGTCCCACTTGGGCTCGTAGACCAGGCCGCCGGCCACCGAGTCGGGGGCCGGTATCCCCGCGACGGGCTTGGCGAGCATCGGGGCGATCGGCGGCATCACGGGGAGCTGCATGCGCCCATCCTGCCCCGATCGGCCGCTGCGACCCACCAGGATGGCGACGTGCTCCGCGACGTCCTCGACACCGTCACCGGCCTGCTGCCCGCGACGCCCGGGTTCACGCGGATCGGCGTCGACGGGGTCGACGGGTCGGGCAAGACGACGTTCGCCGACTCCCTGGGCGACCACCTGCGCGGTCTCGGGCGCGACGTCGTCCGGGTGCGCGAGGACGACTTCCTCAACCCGCGGGCGGTGCGCTACCGGCTGGGGCGCGGCTCGCCCGAGGGTTACGTCGCGGACTCCTACGACCTCGACCGGCTGCGCGCCGACGTGCTCGAGCCCTTCGCGCCGGGCGGGGATGGCCGCTACCGCGACCGCTCGCTCGACCTCGCCACCGACACCGCGCTCGACCCGCCCTGGCTGCAGGCGCCGGCGGGTGCCGTCCTCGTGCTCGACGGGATGTTCCTGCACCGCGACGAGCTCCGCGGCGCCTGGGACGTGTCGGTCCTGCTCGACGTCCCGTTCGAGGAGACCTGCCGACGGATGGCGGTGCGCGACGGCAGCGATCCCGACCCCGAGCACCCGTCGATGCGTCGGTACGTCGGCGGCCAGCGGCTGTACCTCTCGCGCTGCCGTCCTGCCGAGCGCGCCACGGTCGTCGTCGACAACACCGACGTGACCGACCCGCGCGTGGTGCGGGTTCAGCCCACCCGGTAGTCGAGGAACAGCGTCCCGTCGTCCTCGAGGGCATGGTGCAGCAGGAGCGGCCGCGGGGCGTCGGGCAGCGGCACTCCCGCCAGCACGCGCGGCACCGGGCCCTCGCCGGCGTACGCACCGCCCGCGAGCACGGGCGACACGGTGAGCAGCAGCTCGTCGAGCAGCCCGGCCGCGGCGAGCTGGGCGAGCAGGTGCGGGCCGCCCTCGGCGTGGACGCGGTGCAGTCCGCGCTCGTTGAGCGACTTCACGGCGCGGTGCAGGTCTACGTCGTCATCGCCGGCGACCACGACGTCGGCGCGCTCGGCGACCGCGTCGAGGCGGGCGGGATCGGCTGCGCCGCAGGTGATCACGATGGTCGGGACCAGCGGGTCGGCGAACAGGGGTGAGCCGAGGTCGAGGTCGAGGGACCTGCTGACGACGGCGATCGCCGGTGCCGGTGGCTGGTGGGCGAGGGCACGCCGCTCGGCGAACTCGGGCTTGGCCTTCGCCGGCTTGTAGCCCTCCGCCCGGACGGTGCCGGCACCGGCGAGGACGACGTCGGCGAGACCGCGGAGCCGGCCGAACACCCGGCGGTCCGCGTCGCTGGAGATGCCCGCCGACAGCCCGTCGGGCGAGCGGGCTGCGCCGTCCGCGGTCGTGACCATGTTGGCGCGCAGCCACGCGGTGGGGACCGGCCAGTCGGGCCAGGCGTAGACCCGGTCGAGGTCGTCGTCGGTCAGGTCCTCGCGGGCGGCCGGCAGGAGCATGCGCACCGCTCGATGCTCCCACGGCCGGCGCTCGGACTCGCGTCGTCGGGCGTCAGCGGCGCACGGCGGCCGAGAAGATCGCGACGATGATCGCGCCGATGAGGATCTGCAGGCCGAACACGAGCCAGAAGCTCCAGTGCTGGGCGTAGCCGATCGCCGCGCCGATGGCCGCCGCCACGATGCCGATCAGCACGGTGAGGAAGCAGCCCACCGGTTGGCTGTTCGGCACCACGATGCGGGCCAGAGCCCCGATGATGAGACCGACGAGGATGGCCGAGAAGAAGCCGCTGAACTCCATGGCGGCATCCTTCCGTACGGAGGTGGCACGTGGGCAAGGGGCGGCAGACCGACCCGCAGCAGGTGGCGAGCGCGTACGAGTTCCGGCCCGGCGACCTGCTGGCCGACCGCTCGACCGACGAGCCGCGGACCGCGCCCGGTGACCGCGCGGAGACCGAGGCCGCGACCCGCGACCTGCTCGAGGAGCTGGCGACGATGCAGGAGCGCCTCTACGCCGAGGGCGTCGGCGGCGGACAGCGGTCGCTGCTCCTGCTGCTGCAGGGGATGGACACCTCGGGCAAGGACGGCTCCGTGCGCCGCGTCGTCGGCTCGATGAACCCGGCGGGCGTGCGCATCACGTCGTTCAAGAAGCCCACCGACGAGGAGCTCTCGCACGACTTCCTGTGGCGGATCGACAAGGCGCTCCCGCCCGCCGGGCACGTCGGCGTCTTCAACCGGTCGCAGTACGAGGACGTCCTCGTCGTGCGCGTGCACGACCTCGTGCCCGAGTCGGAGTGGTCGACCCGCTACGAGCGGATCAACGAGTTCGAGCGGCGGATCGTCGACGCCGGCACGCACCTGGTGAAGGTGATGCTGCACATCTCCAAGGCCGAGCAGAAGGAGCGGCTGGCCGAGCGGCTCGAAGACCCGACGAAGTACTGGAAGTACAACGCGGGCGACCTGCACGAGCGGACCTTCTGGGACTCCTACCAGGCGGCGTACCAGGACGCGCTGAGCCGCTGCACCACCGACAGCGCGCCGTGGTACGTCGTCCCCGGCGACCGCAAGTGGTACCGCGACTGGGTGCTGGCCAACCTGCTGGTCGACGCGCTGCGCGACATGAACCCGACGTACCCGCCACCGGACTTCGACGTCGCCGAGCAGCGCCGCCTGGTCGCCGCGCTCGACTGAGCTGCGCTACGCCGGACGTTCGACGCGCACCGTGTCGCCCGGGCGGATCTGGCCGCCCGCCAAGACGCGGGTGTTGATGCCGCGCAGCCGCAGCTCGCGACCGTCGGGGGTCGCGGTGAGCCGCAGCGCCTCGACGCCGAACCGCTCCTTGAACTGCGAGCACCCGGTGTGGGGCGCGGCCGTGACCTCGAGGACGGCGTCGCCGATCAGCAGCCGCGTGCCGGTGGGCAGGTTCGTGACGCTCACGTCGAGGTCGGCATAGAGCTGGTCGCCCGCGAGCGCCCACCGCTCGCGCGACCCCGCGACGAGGTCCGCGGCGCGGCTGTTCATGACGGTGATCTGCGCGTCGGGGTTCGGGCCGCCGTCCGGCGTCCGGCTGCTGCCCCGCTCCGTCCACGAGTCGCCCTGGATGCCGAGGGCAGGATCGACGATGGCGGTCTGCAGGACGTCGCGCTCGCCGGCCGACGGGCGCACGACGACGAGCTCGAGCGGGCCGGCGTCCTGCGGCGCGAGCCGCACGTGGTCGAGCCCGGCGGCCAGATCCTCTGGGGAGCGGTGGTGCGGCGTGTGGTCGTCTGTGGTCGCAACGGTCATGGCACCAGCGTCCCGCACGGCCGGCGCGCGAGCCAGGACGTTTCGCCGCGTGTCAGGCCGGGCGAGCCTCGACGGACACAGTGGGGGTCGCCTCGCCGCTCACCTCACCTGTGGTCCGGACCCGAGCGCACAGCCGGGCGCTCTGCCCGGGGGACAGCGCAGCGGCGGACCAGTCAGACGCCGTCAGCAGCCGGGTGGGCTCGCCGCACCCGGCGCTGGAAGGCAACCAGGTCTCGATGACGACCGCGGCGGCACCGGGGCCGGCGACGGAGGTCCGGGCCGACCAGGACAGCGCCGACGGCCCGTCGTTGCGGACCGTGAGCTGGGACACCGGGGCGGACCGGGGGAGACCCGCGGTGGACAGCCGTCCCAGCACCT
>JBGAJT010000257.1:0-5071 GCA_044224785.1 Candidatus Nanopelagicales bacterium
CAGCAGTTGCCGCCGCAGCCATCGCCGCGACGTTTTTCTCTGCAGCCGTAATAGCGCCAGAAAATTTGCGCTGCTGCTGGTCGTCGACGGCAAACCCGAGCCCGACGAGGAATTCCTTAATGACGTCAGCCATTGCGGTCCTCGTAGGCGAACTCGACTTTGTGCCGGGTCCGGATGGCCCCTCGGAGCCCCGAGAGCTTGTCCTTGACGGCCTTTTGCGACCGAAAGCTCAGCGCGAAGAGCGTGGAGCTCTCGATCCGGTCCTTGAGCCGGCGGGGCAGGGCGGCCTCGACCTTGGCCAGGGCCGAGTCGGCGGCCTTCGCCAAGGCGGGGTCGGCCCAGCTCTTGACCACCCGAGCGCCCAAGACCAGGGCCTCGATCTCGTCCTCGTCGAACATCAGCGGCGGTAGGTCGAAGCTCCGATCCAAGGCGTAGCCGACGCCGGCCTCGCCTTGGATCGGAACTCCCGACGCGATCAGATCCTGCACGTCTCGGTAGATCGTCCGCTCCGAGACCTCGAGGCGATCTGCAAGTTGTCTTGCGGTGGTCGCCTTCCGTTTGCGGAGCGCCTGGACGATCTGAAAGAGCCGATCCGCGCGCCGCATTGCCAACTACTAGGACAACTTCTGCCAGATCGCGAAGGGCGCGCCGGTCGGGTCGGCCAGCACGCTGAAGACGCCCATGTCCGGCACCGTCTGGGTGTCGACCATCACCCGCGCCCCCAAGCTGGTGGCCCGTTTGGTCGCCAGCTTCACGTCGTCCACCAAGATGTACGTCAGCCAGTGCGAGGGCGCGTCGGACTTCTGCAGCCCACCCCCGGCGCCCTCACCGGTCTCGATGGTGGTGTAGGTCCCGCCGCCGAACGGCGTGTCCTTCATCTCCCAGCCGAACATCTCGCCGTAGAACTTCTTGGCCGCCTCGGGGCTCTTGGTGTGCAGCTCGTTGTAGCAGAACATGTTTTGCATGGATCTTCCTCCCGGTTGCCGTCGACGAACGCCGTCGATCGGAGCGGGAGGAACGTAGATCCGTGCTCCTGACACCGTGCTGTCAGGAGTCGCGCCAGAGCTTCACGCCGCCCAGCACGCCCGCGACGTTGTCCACCACCCGCACGTTCTCGGGGAGCTCACCGCGGAGGTGACGGGCGTTGCCGCCGCCCAGATAGATCAGCCGGTAGTTGAAGACGGGATCGAGCTGCTCCAGCGCCCGCAGGACCCGCCGATTCCAGCGCTTCTTCCCGATCCGCTTGAGCTCGGAGTCGCGCAGGTAGTCCTCGTAGCTGCCGTCCTTCCGGAAGGGGTGGTGCCCCAGCTCGAGGTTGGGCACGAGGCGTCCGTCGAGGTACAGGCCCGCGCCCACGCCGGTGCCGAGCGTGAGCAGCAGCTCCACGCCGCGCCCCTCGACCACCGCCAGGCCCGCGACGTCTGCGTCATTGGCGGCGCGGGTCGGCTTGTCGGTGAGCTCGGCGATCGCCACCGCCAGCTCGAAGTCCCGCCACGGCCCGTCCAAGTTGGGGGCCGTCTTCACCACGCCGGCCGCGACCACGCCCGGGAAGCCGACGGAGACCCGGTCATAGTCCGGCATGGTGGCCACCAGATCGCCCAGCGCCATCACCACGTTCTCGGGCGTGGCCGGGCGCGGCGTCTTCACGCGGGCCCGCTCACAGAGCAGCGCGCCCTCCTCGTCGACCACCGCGCATTTGAGGCCAGTGCCGCCAACGTCGATGCAGAGCGTCTTCATGGGGTCCCTCAGTTCACGGCGGCGCAGCGGTCGGCGTACGCCGCCACCACGACGTCCTCGCGCGCGGGCTCGCGGGGCGGGCCGCCCGCGGTTCGCCGCACCTCCTGGATGCGGGCCGACAGGGAACGGCGGTGCGCCACGGCCTCGGCGATCGCGGCGTCGGCGGCGTCGATCTGCTGGCGCAGCACGGCGATCTCGTCGCCCTGGTCGCGCGTCGGGTCGAGGGTGCTCACAGCTGGTGGATCACCACGCCCATGCCGTTGATCCACTCGTAGACCGGCTCGTAGGCCAGCGTCGTCGTACCAGCGCCGGCGAGCGCCCCCGCGACGGCCACCCACGCCCGCACCTCGCCCGTCCCGTTGCCCGCCACGAGCAGCTCGTCGTTGGGCAGGTCGAGCAGCTCGTCGGGGCAGCCGGCTTCCAGCATCCGCAGGAACCAGCGGTCGAACTCCTCGTCGATGTCGCCCACGCGCGGCTCGCCGACGAAGTGCGAGAGCCCGCCGGCACCGCAGAGCGCGACGCGCTCCAGCCCGTCGTAGTCGCGAACCGCCTCGCCGACGGCACGACCGAGCTCGTAGGCCTGGCGCAGCGACATCAGGGGCGGCGTCGTGCAGTTCATGACGATCGGGACGACGGGGAGTTCGGCGTCCGGGCTCACCCGGTCGTAGACGGTCATGAACCCGTGGTCGAGGACGAGCCGGTGCGAGAGCGAAGGCTGGAAACCGCGCGACACCACGCCGGACAGCACGGCACCACCGAGCCCGGGGTGCCCGGGAACCCGCTTCTCGTCGATCCCGAGCCACTTCTCCACCGGACCGAGGTGGTCCTGCCCGAGCCCGACCGCCACCTGCGGCAGGTTGTCGAGGAAGAAGTTGGTGAAGTGCTCCCCCGACAGCATCACGAGCGCCTGCGCGCCGGTGCGCGCCAGCTCGGCGCGCACGTGGTCGAGCGCGGCGAAGAACCGCTCGGCCTGGTCCGGCGGCGCCGACCCGGGGTCGGCGCTCATCATCGGCGCGTGCGCCGACGAGAACCCCATCACGACGTCTGCCATCGCGGCCTCCCCCTGAACCCGTCCTGCGCCGCCGTCGCGCCCTCGAAGAGCACGCGGTAGTCCGCGCGCTTCCACCCCTGCGACCGGCAGAAGCCGTTGATGAGCACGGGATGCGTGCCCATCGACCAGAGGGCTGCAACGTCGGGCTCCTGGAGAGCAGCTCGCTCGGCGTCGGACAGGTCGTAGCCGTCGACGGACACGGCAGGACGCTCCGCGCCCGCCGGCAGCCGCTCGAGCCGGCGCAGGTGGTCGAACAGGCACTGCTGCACCTGGTAGACGCTCATGCTCGGGATCCTGTCACGGGTACGGGAGGACGGAGCCGGTGTAGTTCTCGGCGAGCCCGGTCATCGCGGCCCGCGACGTCGTCACGTACTTCAGCTGCGTCAGCTGCATCTGCAGGAGGAAGTCGCGGTCGGGGTCGGTCTCGGGCGGCATGTGCAGCATCGAGGTCATCCACCAGGAGAAGTGGGTCGAGAGCCACACGCGCTCGAGGGCATCGTCGGAGTAGCGGTCGAGCAGGTGGTGGTCGCCGTCGTTGATCTGGCTGACGAGCGCCGTGCCGAGCCGCTTCACGTCGGCGATCGCGAGGTTGAGGCCCTTAGCACCGGTGGGCGGCACGATGTGCGACGCGTCGCCGGCGAGGAAGAGCCGGCCCCAGCGCATCGGCGCGCTCACGAACGAGCGCATCGGGGTGATCGACTTCTCCAGCGTCGGGCCGGACTCCAGCTCCCAGCCGTCGATCCCCAGGCGCGTCGAGAGCGCGGTCCAGATCCGGTCGTCGCTCCAGCTCTCGATGACCTCGTCCGGGTGCACCTGCAGGTAGAGGCGGCTGACGTGGTCCGAGCGCATCGAGTGCATGGCGAAGCCGTCGGGGTGCAGCGCGTAGATCAGCTCGTCGGTCGACGGCGCGACCTCGGCGAGGATGCCGAGCCAGGCGTACGGGTACATGCGCTCGCGCACCGTGCGGACCGACTCCGGGATCGTCTGGCGGCTGACGCCGTGGAAGCCGTCGCAGCCCGCGACGTAGTCGGCCTCGATCGTCTGCTGGTTGCCGTCGGCGTCGACGAACGTCACCCGCGGCCGGTCGGTGTCGGCGTCGTGGATGGCGGTGTCGGACACGTCCCAGTAGATCTGCTGGCCGTCGGCGAGGCGGAGCTCGATCAGGTCCTTGGTGAGCTCGGTCTGCCCGTAGACCCACACCGAGTGCCCGCACGACTCGACGAAGTCGATCCGGTGCCGCGCCCCCGGCCACTGCAGGTAGATGCCGTCGTGCCGCATGCCCTCGCGATGCAGCCGATCGGCGACGCCGTACTCGGTGAGGACGTCGACAGCGCCGTGCTCGATGACGCCGGCGCGGATCCGCGCCTCGACGTAGGAGCGCGAGCGGTTCTCGACGATGACCGACTCGACGCCGTGCCGGGACAGGATCTGGGACAGGAGCAGCCCGGCAGGGCCGGCGCCGACGATGGCGACCCGGGTACGCATGAGTCGAGCATAAGTGAGACGTTTCGTTGACGGCAATCATCGAAGTGTCTAGTTTTTCCTCATGCCGCAGAACCTCCCCGCATCGCTGTCCGTCGAGGTGCGCGGCGCCGTCGCCGTCCTCACGCTCGACCGGGCCCGCAAGCGCAACGCCCTCGACACCGAGACCGTGCTCGGGCTCGAGCGGTTCTTCACCGCTGTGCCCGACGGTGTGCGCGCGGTCGTGCTGCACGGCGACGGCGACCACTTCTGCGCCGGCCTCGACCTGTCCGACCTGAGCGACGCGGGCGTGGAGGCGGGGCTGCACCACTCGCGGATGTGGCACCGGGTGATGGGGACGATCCAGCTCGGCACCGTGCCGGTGGTGTCGGCTCTGAAGGGTGCGGTCATCGGTGGCGGGCTCGAGCTCGCGAGCGCGACCCACATCCGGGTCGCGGAGCCGTCGGCGTTCTTCGCGCTCCCCGAGGGCCAGCGCGGGCTGTTCCTCGGCGGCGGCGGGTCGGTCCGTCTGCCGCGACTCATCGGCGTCGCGCGGATGACCGACATGATGCTGACGGGTCGTGTCTACGACGCGGCCGAGGGCCACGCCGCCGGGCTGTCGCACTACCTCGTCGGCGAGGGCGAGGCGTTCGACAAGGCGCTGGAGCTCGCCGGCACGGCGGCGGAGGTCGCGCCGATGACGACGTACGCCGTGCTCCAGGCGCTCCCCCGCATCTCCGAGGTCGGCCCGCACGAGGGCTACCTCCTCGAGTCGCTCATGGCTGCGGTCGCGTCGAGCTCGGAGGACGCGCAGGCGCGCAT
>JBGAJT010000258.1:0-5069 GCA_044224785.1 Candidatus Nanopelagicales bacterium
CTCCCGCGGGCCTCGAGCACCTCGTGGAGACGTCGGGGGTCGATCTCGCCGGCGGTCGCCGTGATCCCCGCCGAGCGCCGCACCTCGGGCTCCGCACCGGCGAGCAGGGCGGCGTAGGCCGCGCCGGCGCTCGTGAGCGGCAGCGGATCCGGCAGCGGTCGCAAGCCGTCGCGCTCGCCGGGCGCGAGGGTGCGGCAGACCTCGAGCAGCGCGAGGGGGTTCCCGCCGACCGACGCGACCAGCGGCGCCGCGACGGCGTCGGCCGCGCCCTCGGCGCGCAGCAGCGTCAGCGCCGCGTCGGTGCCGAGGTCGGACACCTCGGCGGTCTCGATGCCGGGCATTGCGAGCGGCGGCCGGGTCGCCACCACCACGGCGACGGCGTTGTCGGCGATGCGTCGGGCGGCGAACGCGAGGACGGCGCGCGACTCCGCGTCGACCCAGTGCAGGTCGTCGACCGTGACGAGCAGCGGCGTGGTCGCCGACCGCGCGTCGAGGACCGAGAGCAGCGCGGTCGCCACGACGAGGGTGCCGGGGCGGGGGCCGTCGACCAGACCGAGCGCCGAGTCCAGGGCTGCACGGTGGGCCGGCACCAGCTCGACGTCGTCGCCGTCCAGCGCGCGCAGCAGGGCGTGCAGCCCGGCGAACGGCAGCTCGCGCTCGTCGTCGACACCGGCGGTCGCGACCACCCGCAGGCCTGCCTCGGCGGCCGTGGCGCGGGCCGCCGCGAGCAGCGCCGACTTCCCGGCGCC
The DNA here is from genome assembly GCA_044224785.1 of Candidatus Nanopelagicales bacterium. Classification (GTDB taxonomy): domain Bacteria; phylum Actinomycetota; class Actinomycetes; order S36-B12; family CAIYMF01; genus Longivirga. The sequence goes on from JBGAJT010000258.1 coordinate 750, forward strand.
GGGATCGCCGCGCAGCAGCAGCGCAGCGCCCGCTCCGGCGCGCGCGGAGGCGACCACCCAGTCGATCCGGGTGACCAGCTCGTCCCGCCCGACCAGCATGCGCCGAGTCTAGGGAGCGGCGTACCCCCAGGAGGAGCGCTCGCACGCAGCGGTGCCAGGGGTTTGCCGGGCGCCGCCCGGGCGCGGGGGCCGCGAGGGTGGCGTCATGAGCGACGCCCCCTGCTGGACGCGGTCGGCGACCCTTCTCGGCGACGCCTCGGCGAGCCCCGGCCCCACCGTCGGCGCGGCCGTCGACCTCGTCGTCTCGGGGTCCCTCGGGGACTGGCTGGACGACCTCCCCGGACCGGTCGTGTCGGGTCGCTGGCAGGCCCTCGGCGACGGACGCTTCGCCGTCGTGCTGCGCCTCGGCGACGTCGAGGTCGACGCCGTCCTGCACCGCGAGGGCGACACCCACGTGGGCCGCGCCGTCGCCCGTCCGGTGCCAGGAGCGGGCGGCGGGGTCAGGTCGGCGTCGGCGCGGTTCGACGAGGGCAGGTGCTGAGCTGAGGACGCACCCGTCGCGACGATCCGACTCCTCCGGGTGGTCCAGCCGTGAGGTCGGATCTGCCGCAGCGGCTCCGCACGGGTGGCACGCTGTCCCCACGCACCTGGCCGCGGGGAGGTCGCACGATGTACGTGCGGTTGCTGGGGCAGGTCGCAGCGGGTGATGACAGGTCGGCGGTGCGCCCCGTCGTGGGCGCCGTCCCCGCTGCGGTCCTGGCGCATCTGTCGCTCGCGCAAGGGCGCGTCATGCCGATCGACGAGCTCGCTCGACGAGTCTGGGACGAGCCACCGGCGAACCCGCGCAACGCCCTCCAGGCGGCGGTCATGAGGCTGCGTCGCACCTGCCCGCCGGCAACGGTGCTGACCGGCCCCGACGGCTATCGGATCAGTGCGGTGGCGCGCTTCGACGTCGAGGAGGCGACCCGCGGGCTCGACGCCGCCCAGCGCGTCCTGATCCCGTCGCCGGGCCTCGCAGCCGCTCGGGCCGCGGACGTGCTCGGCCTCTTCGACGGCGAACCGCTCGCCGGACTCCGATCCCTCGCCTCCAGCACCGCACGAGCGGCGCTCGACGAGCTGCGGACCACGGCGCTCCTCCTGCGCTCCGATGCGCTCGTGCTCGACGATCGTGCGGCGCTCGCAGTGCCCGACCTGCGCGACGCGGTGTCGTCCCACCCGCTCTCGGAACCGTTGCACGCCGCGCTCATCCGCGTGCTCGCCGCCGCCGGCCGACCTGCTGAGGCGCTCGAGCATGCGGCCCGCGTCCGCGTCCTGCTGGGGGACGAGCTCGGCGTGGATCCGTCTGCGGAGATCGCCGAGGCGTTCGAGACGGTGCTCGCAGGGTCGGCGGTCGAGGAGCTCGTGCTGCGTCGTGCCCGTGGTCGCTCGCCGCGTGCCTCGCGGGTCGTGCTCCCCGAGTCGCCTGCCGCTCTGCTCGGCAGGCACGACGAGGTGGCGCAGCTCGAGGCGCTGATGACCGACCATCGACTGGTGACCGTCACCGGTCTCGGCGGCGTCGGTAAGACCGCCCTGGTGGTCGCTCACGCCCGTGCCTGTGCTGCGTCGACCTTCCTGAACGTCGCCTTCGTCGACGCATCGGAGCTCCGGACCAGGGGCGCGCTGGTGCGCGAGGTCGCCCGTGCCCTCGGGTCGAACGCAGCCGAGGGCGACGACGTCGAGGCGCTCTCCGTCATCGTCGGCGACCAGCCCGCACTGCTCGTCCTCGACGACTGCCGTGGGACCGCGGTCGCCGACGACGTCGCGGTGCTGCTGGCAGCTCTGCCCGGTCTGCACGTCGTGGCGACGAGTCGCGAACCCCTCCATGCGCCGCACGAGGCTCTCGTGCCCCTGCTGGGGCTCGACGTCCCCGCCGCGACGCAGCTGCTGCGCATCCGTGCACGGGAGCTCGGCGTGGACATCGAGGAGGTCGCCGAGGCGGACCAGCTGCGGCTGGTGCGGTGCGTCGACGGCGTACCCCTGGCGGTGGAGCTGCTCGCGGCGCGGGTCGCGAGCAGCGGCGCGCGAGCACTGCTCGACGAGCTGGGCGCATCGCCCTCGGGGCCGGCCCGCGTGCTCGGGATGGGCGAAGTCGTGGACGCGTCGAGCAGGCAGCTCGACGACGCCGCGGCCGCCCATGAGCGTGGTCGACGTGCGGTGGCCGTCCTCACCCACTACGCCTCGGTTCAGGCGCACCGGCTCCACGGCATCGAGGCGATCTCGAGCCTCGAGCCGCCCTGCGTCCAGGAGCGCGGCAACCTGGTGCGCGCGTGGCGGCACAGGGATCGCGGGATCGACTCCGAGGTGGAGACCAGGGCTCTGCTCCTCCTCGCCGCTGTCGACGTCTACCTCGACCTCACGGAGCCTGCGCTGGCTCAGGACTGCGACGAGCAGCGCTCGACGTCGTCGGGTGCGCTGGCCGGCTGGCTCGACATGGTGGTGGCGCGGCACCTCCACCGGATCGGCGAGCAGGATGCCGCGATCGCGAGGGCCTGGACAGCGGTGCACCTGGCGCGCGAGGTCGGGGACCGTCAGCTGGAGTCCGTATGCCTGCGTGGCATCGCGCACGGTCTGCTGATGCTCGACCGCGCCGAGGACGCGCTCGAGCTGGCGAGCGAAGCCGCTGCGCTCGCAGCGGAGATCGTGCGCGTCGCGCCCGATCGCATCGACGCGCGCAAGATCGGCGCCGAGGCCCGGCGGATCGTGGCTGCGTGCCTCTGCGACTGCGGGCGACCCGACGTCGACGTCGCTGCTGAGTACGAGGCGGCGCTCGTCGAGGCACGGGCGCTCGGACGACCGCAGCTGGTGCTGCCCGACCTGGCCACCTGGGCCGCGGAGGCCGGCCTCACGTTCGTCGCCGCGAGGGCGATCGACGAGCTCCGGCGCTGCTGCCGCCCCGACGAGACCTACGACCTCGCGCACGCGGACGTGGCCGACGCGCTGCTCGCGCGGCGACGTGGCGACACCGACGCTCTGGAGCTCCACGCCGTCGATGCGCTGTTGCGCTTCCGCGCGAGCGGCGATCTCCGGTGGGTCGGATCCTGCGTGTGGATGCTGGCCGAGGGGGCCGTGCTGCGCGGGGACCCCAGGACAGCCGCGGTGCTGCTCGGTGTCCGGCTGTCCGTGGTGCCGGATCCGGTCGGGGAGCCGGAGGCGGTGCTCCTGGAGCGGCGGCTGCGCGCGGAGCTCGGTGCGGATCCGCTCGACGCGCTCGTCGACGAGGGCCGCATCCTGGGCCTGGACGGCGGCCTGCGCCTGGTGGCCTCCGGCTGAGCCACCGGCTGCTCATGCGCCGTGTCAGCACGGTGTCAGCGCGGCCCTGCACAGTCCGCGTCAGGACGGCGTGCCGCAGCCGAGCACTCGCGAGGCCGGCGCACCTGCCGGGAGGTGCACGATGACGAGGACACGCGTGCTCGGTGGCTCGCTGGCACTCACGACGGCGCTGTGCTTGCTGGTGCCGACCGGGACGGCGTCGGCGTACGCGGGTGGGCCCGGGTGCAGCTCGTTGCCCGGCCGTGGCTGGCACCGTGAGGTGATCCCGCCAGCGCCACGCCAGCACGGCCCGAACCAGGCGTTCGAGCGCTCGGGGCTGTGGCGGTTCATCCTCGCGGGGGCCAGCGCCGAGGGACTCACGATCGAGCAGGCGGCCGAGGCCGACCTCGGTGCAGGCGCCACGGTGTACGACCTGCAACGTGCGGCGTACGACGGCTGGCTCGTCGTGGACTCCTGGGTCGACACCTATCCCAGCGACGCACCGAGCGACCCGGTAGGGCCGGCCCGCGTCGGGAACCGCGTCGTGTGCTGGCGCTACGCGACGCCTGCCGAGGCGGACCTCGACGGCGTCCCGGGCGGGGACAGCTATCCGGCCTGGTACGCGTGGTTCTCCAACGACCCGGCGCGCGCGGCTGCGCACCACGGGGGTGTGCCGCAGCCGAGCCGCTGAGTCGGCGCGACGACCACCGTCGGGGCCGCAGCCCCGGCGGTTCTCCTGGGATCTGCCCGCCCTGCACGACGACGATGCCGACCGTTCGGAGGACACATGGCTATCCGTGCTCGACTTCTCGCCCTCCCCGCCGGCGTCGTCGCGACCGCGCTGGCGGCGTCCCTGCTGCTCGCCGCGTGCTCGTCGTCCACGGGCACCGACACCCCCAGCACGACCGCCAGCGCGACCGCCGTCCACGGTGAGATCCACCCGGACAGCGAACCGGCCGCCAACCGGCCCACCCCCAGGCCGCTGGAGGCGCCGATCAGGACCAAGACCGCGTCTTCGGCGCCCCACGCCCG
>JBGAJT010000259.1:0-4706 GCA_044224785.1 Candidatus Nanopelagicales bacterium
AGGGCACCGCCCTCGTGACCCAGCGGGTGCGCGCTCCGATCTCCTGCTCCACGGCCGGCACCAGCTTCGTCCGCGGGACCGTGGGCCGCGGGGCCTGCGTCGTCCGCAACCTCCCCGCGGGAACCGTCGTCCGCCTCCGCTACAACTACCGCGGCCGCTGGTTCGCCCTCGCCACCGGCCGCACGACGTCGACCGTCGTGCGGTTCACCTTCCGGTTCCTGCCCCGCGGCACCTACTCGCTCCAGGTGACGGTGGGCGCCAGTCGGCCCTACGTCGCGACGGCGAGCCGGCTGATGAAGATCGTGATCCGGTGAGGCGCACGGCGGCGGCGGCCGCGTCCGCCCTCCTCCTCGCCGGCTGCGGTGCGGCGGGAGCCACGACGCCCACGGGCGCCGGCGGCGGGACGTACTCGTGGACGAGGCGCAGCGCCTCCTCGCACGCGGTCAGCAGCTCGACCGCGCGGACGACGATGGAGGCGAAGGGGTTGCGGCACTCGCGGCCGACGCCGGCGGCGGCCGCCGCCTCGCGCGCCAGCGGCGGCAGCAGGTGGTGGTTGAGCGAGTAGCGCGCGAGCGGACCGACGAGGTAGGTGCGCTGGTCCCACGACGCGTGCAGCGCGTTCGAGTGCGCGACGTGCTCCTCGACCGCGTGCGTCGAGAACTCCTCGATGGGGATCAGGTCGGGCGACGTCGACGTCGTGATGCGCCGGCCGAGGATCGGGTACTCGCCCTCGCCCGCGAGCGCGACGAGGTCCCACTCGCCGTGGTGCTCGGGGATGTCGAACCCCGCCACCCACGACACGGTGTCGAGCGCCGCACCCACGGCCCACTGGAGGTCGGGCACCATCGCACGCAGCTCGTCGAGGTCGGGGAGCTTGTAGAAGCCGCCGACCCGCACGTTGACCGGGTGCACCGCGCGACCGCCGACCACCTCCATCAGCCGGTTGCCGATCTGCTTGAGGCGCAGCCCGCGCTCGACGACGTCGCGGTGGTCGCGCGCCATCGCGATGCCGCCGTCGTAGCCGAGGAAGTCGGGCGCGTGCAGCAGGTAGATGTGCAGCGCGTGGCTCTCGATCCACTCGCCGCAGTAGAGCAGCCGGCGCAGCGCCGCGAGCTGGCCGTCGACCGTCACGCCGCAGATCTGCTCGATCGCCTGCGCCGAGCTCATCTGGTAGGCCACGGGGCAGATGCCGCAGATGCGCGCGGTGATGTCGGGCGGCTCCTGGTAGCCGCGGCCGCGCAGGAATGCCTCGAAGAACCGCGGCGGCTCGTAGATGTCGAGCTCCACCCCGACGACGAGGTCGCCGTCGATGCGCACCCGCATCGCGCCCTCGCCCTCCACCCGGGCCAGGGCTGCCACGTCGAGGACGCGGCCGGTGGTCTCCCGTGCGGTCACGGCGCCGCCTCCTCCTCCGCGGTCGCGCCGCGGAAGCCGGGCGCCTCCGTGGTGAACGTGTGCAGCATCCGCGTCACGTCGCGGGCCGACGTCGTACGCCGCAGCCGCTGCACGAGCGAGCCGACGTTGACGGTGTCGGCGGGGCCGAAGCAGCCGAAGCAGCCGCGGTCGAACGACGGGCAGAGCGCGCCGCAGCCGCCATGGGTCACCGGTCCGAGGCAAGGGGTGCCATGGGCGACGAGCACGCAGGTGCGTCCGGCGCGCTTGCACTCGACGCACACCGGCGACGAGTCCAGGCGCGGCGGCCGGCCGAGCAGGTACGACGAGATCACGTGCAGCAGCTGGCCCTTGTCGACCGGGCAGCCGCGGAGCTCGACGTCGACCTGCACGTGCGAGGAGACCGGCGTCGACGTCGCGAGCGTCTTGATGTACTCCGGGTGCGCGTAGACGGCCGACGCGTACTCCGCGACGTCGGCGGCGTTGCGCAGCGCCTGGATGCCGCCGGCCGTCGCGCACGCTCCGATCGACACGAGCACGGTCGCCTGGTCGCGCAGCTCACGGATGCGAGCCGCGTCGTGAGCCGTGGTGACCGACCCCTCGACGATCGCGAGGTCGTAGGGGCCGGGCAGCACCGGGCCGCCGGCCTCGAGGAAGTGCACGATGTCGACGGCGCCCGCGATGCCGAGCAGCTCGTCCTCGCAGTCGAGCAGCGTGAGCTGGCAGCCGTCGCAGGAGGCGAGCTTCACGACGGCGACGCGGCGCGTGGGGGTGTTCACAGCTCACGCACCGTGAGGAGGGCGTCGACGACGTCCCACGTGAGGACGGGACCGTCGGTGCAGGCGAAGAACGGGCCGACCTGGCAGTGGCCGCAGGTCTTCACGGCGCACTGCATGTTGCGCTCGAGAGACACCTCGACCTCCGACGCCGGCACGCCGCGGTCGGTCACGTGCTGCGCGACCACGCGCATCATCACCTCGGGTCCGCACACCATGACGCGGGTGCGCTCGACGTCGAGGTCGAGCCCGACCAGCTCGCCGGTGACGACGCCGACGCTGCCGGTCCAGCCGGGCGACGCGCGGTCGACGATCGTGCGCACGACGATGTCGCGGCCCTGCCACCAGCCGTCGAGCTCGCCGCGGAAGAGCAGCTCCTGCTCGGTGCGCGCGCCGACGACGTCGACCTCGATACGACGGGTGCGCTCGAGGCCGGTGGCCGTGCGGTCGTAGAGGCCGATCGCGATGCGGTGCGGGCGCAGGATCGCCGGGACGCCCGGGGGCGACGACGGCGGCTCCTGCTCGACGGCCACGGAGGTGTAGGCGCCGTCGGGGCCGACCTCGACGTGCGGGCGCAGCAGGTTGACGCCCGAGGTCTCGAGCCAGGCGTGCGCCCAGGTCGACAGGTCGCGGCCGCTCGAGCGCTCGAGCTCGACCAGCAGGTCGGACAGCCGAGTGTTGCCCCAGGCGTGCTTGTCGAAGTAGGCCTTGAGGCCGGTGAGGAACTCCTTCTCGCCCACCCACGCGACGAGCTGGCGCAGCGACGACGCGCCCTGCGCGTAGGTGATGCCGTCGAAGTTCACCTCGACGGCCTCGAGGTCGACCATGTCGGCGGCGATGGGGTGCGTCGAGGACAGCTGCGCCTGGCGGTAGGCCCAGCCCTTGCGCTGGATGAGGAACGAGGTCCACGAGTACGTGTAGCGGGTGGCCTCGGCGGCGGCGTGGTAGGCCGCCCACTCCGCGAACGACTCGTTGAGCCACAGGTCGTCCCACCACGTCATGGTCACGAGGTCGCCGAACCACATGTGCGCGAGCTCGTGCAGCACGGTGTTGGCGCGCGCCTCGTAGGCGTAGTCGGTGACGCGCGAGCGGAAGACGTAGTCCTCGAGGATCGTGACGCAGCCCGCGTTCTCCATCGCTCCGGCGTTGAACTCCGGGACGAAGAGCTGGTCGTACTTGCTGAACGGGTACGCCGTCGAGAACTGCTTCTCGAACAGCTCGAAGCCCTGCTTGGTGACGGTGAGGACCTCGTCGGCGTCGAGGTAGGGCGCGAGGCTCGCGCGGCAGAAGACGCCGAGCGGGTAGGTGCCGTGCGGGCCGACGTACTCGTCGCGCACGACGTGCCACGGGCCCGCGACGAGGGCGGTGATGTACGTCGACATCCGCGGCGTCGCCGGGAAGTCCCAGCGCGCGAGGCCGGCGTCGACCGGGACCGGCTCGGGCGTGACCTCGTTGGACACGACCTCCCAGTCGGCCGGCGCGGTGACGCTGAGCTGGAACGCGCCCTTGAGGTCGGGCTGGTCGAAGCAGGCGTACATGCGGCGCGCGTCGGCGACCTCGAACTGCGTGTAGAGGTAGGTGCCCTTGTCGACCGGGTCGAAAAAGCGGTGCAGGCCCTCGCCGGTGCGCATGTAGACGCAGTCGGCCTCGACCACGAGCTCGTTCTCGAGCGAGAGCATCGGCAGCGGCAGCCGGGTGCCGGTGAAGGTGGAGAGGTCGAGGTCCTCGCCGTTGAGCACGGCACGCGTCACGCGCTCGGCGATGATGTCGATCCAGGTGGACTTGCCCGGAGACGCCGAGAACCGCACGGTCGACCGGCTCGCGAACGTCGTCGTCGACTCCGACGTCGCCCCCGAGAGGTCGACGTGGACGTCGTAGGACTCCACGGAGACGAGGGACGAGCGCTCGGCCGCCTCGGCACGCGTGATGTTGGTGTCCGTCACCGGTTCCCCTTCCGTTCCGGTCGACCCCCGCGAGGCTCACCGGTGAGCCGGAGGACGACCGTGTCCCCGGCGGCACACATCCTCTCACGAGGCCCGGGTCCGACCGCAGATCCGTGCGTCGCAGGGCGGCCCGACCGGCAAGGCTCCGGCGGAGCGTTCCCGGACCACTCAATCTGGGGGGTTTGGGCCCTCGGGGTCGTGACGCGGAGGCCGGTCGCTTCCTACCGTGGACCCGTGGTCGAGCCCCCCGGAGGGACCCGTTCCCTCGTCGCTCCCCGCGCGCTGGTCCCCGGCGCGCTGGCAGTCGTGCTCGGCGTCGCCGCCCACGGGCTCGTCGGGGGCGCTCCCGTCGGCCCTGCGTCCGTGCTCGTCCTCCTCGCCCTGGTCGCTCCGACGACGGCGCTGGCCCTGCGCGGCCGGCCGTCGCGGCGCCGGATGGTCGCGGTCGTGGTGTAGTCGACGTTCGGCTTGTTGTTGAACAGCGCGTAGAGCTTGGAATTCGGGTCGCGCGAGGCGACGTCGAGGAAATGCGCGCTGCCCAGGCTCGCCAGCGCGATCGCGCCGGCCATCCAGAGGTAGCCGGCGCGCCCGCCTC
>JBGAJT010000259.1:4716-5058 GCA_044224785.1 Candidatus Nanopelagicales bacterium
GGTGTCGGCGCTCGCCAACCGGCGCGTCGGCGGGGCGGTCGCGGCGTTCGGCAGCAGCGACGGCATGTTCGGGATGCCGGGGATGGGCGACCTCCCGGTGCTCGACACCGACGCCGCCCTCGACGCCGTCCCCGCCTCGGGCGCCGCCTGGTCGCTCGTCGTCTCGCACCTCGCGCACGACCTCACCACGGTGTCCGGCGTCGTCATGATGGCCGCCCACCTCGTGGCGGCCGTGCTGCTCGGGCTCTGGCTCGCGCGCGGCGAGCAGCTGCTCGTCAACCTGCGTTCGCTGGCCCTCGCCCCGCTCGTCGCCCGCGCCCTGCGCCGGTCGGCGGCGGTCGT
>JBGAJT010000025.1:0-19611 GCA_044224785.1 Candidatus Nanopelagicales bacterium
GCGGCGAGGTCGACCGGTTCGCGCTGGTGAACGGTGAGCCGATCCCTGCCGGCATCGCCCGCGAGTTCGCCGGCGCCGCGACGATGTGGCGGCGCGCGGTCACCGACCCCGTCACCGGGCACCTGCTGGACTACGGCCGCGAGCAGTACCTGCCCGAGAAGCTGCGCGACTACGTCCTGGCCCGCGACCTCTGCTCGGTCCCCGGTTGCACCACGAAGGCGGCCTCCCGGCTGCAGATGGACCACGCCATCCCGTTCCCTGATGGCGACACCTCCGCAGCCAACTGCCACGGCCTGTGCCTCAACCACCATCAGCAGAAGACCGCCCGCCTCGCCGACCTCCAGGACGCGGCAGCCGACGGCTCCGGCATCTGGATCACCGCCTGGGGCCAACGCATCACCATCCCGCCCAAGCCGTTCCTCCACGACCCGGCCGACCCCACCACCGTCGCCGAACCACCAGGACCACCAGGACCACCAGACGACGGCGACGACCGTGACGACCCCGACGACGGCGACGACCCCGGCTGGCCTCCTCCCGACGCAGCCGCTCCCGATTCCGCACCGACCGGGGCGCCGCCCTCGCACGCCCTGCCGCAGGACGACGAACCCTCCGCTCCAACGAGCAGCGCGCCGACGTCCTCACGCGCCCCCGCACCCGACGAGTGGACCGCTCCGTCGACCTGCAGCCTCGCGAACCCGCGACCGTACCTGGGCCGCATCGAACCGCTCAGGCTCGACCTGCCCTCCCCACCGCCGTTCTGAGGCAGGGACCGCACATCGACCCAGCGCCGCTAGTGCGGGATGCCGATCGGGAGGCCGTTGACGCGGCGCTTGGCCATGCCGGCGAGCGCCTCCCAGATCACGCGGTGGCCGTTGTTGGCGGTGTTGTCGGCGTGGTCGTACGCAGGCGCGACCTCGACGACGTCCATGCCGACCAGGCGCGTGTCGAGCGCGATGCGGCGCACGATGCGCAGCAGGTCGACCGGTGCCATCCCACCGGGCTCCGGCGTACCGGTGCCGGGGGCGAAGCCGGGGTCGAGCACGTCGATGTCGACGGACAGGTAGATGAACTCCGGGCCGTCGAGGGCCTCGTCGATGACCCGGTCGATGACGGTCTTGATGCCGTCCTCCCAGATCTCCTGCATGAAGTGCGTCTTCATCTCCTGCTCGCGCATCCACGCGACGACGTCGGCCGGCGGCCAGTAGCCGCGCAGGCCGACCTGCACGAAGTTCTTGCCCTTGATGGCGCCGCTCTCGATGAGCCGGCGCATCGGGGTGCCGTGGCTGGCGAGGTTGCCCGCCTCGTCGTTCGCGGTGTCGGCGTGGGCGTCGAAGTGGATGAGGCCGACGTTGCCGTGGCCGAGGTGGTCGGCGACGGCGGTGGCCGACGGCCACGTGATCGCGTGATCGCCGCCGAGGACGACCGGGACGATGCCGCGCGTCGTCACGGCGCTGATGCGGTCGTAGATCGCCTGGCGCGACGGCTCCCACAGCCCCCACGAGCACATGGCGTCCCCGTAGTCGACGACGTCGAGGTGGTCGAAGATCTCGAGCTCGAGATCGAGGTGGTAGCTGCCCGGGGTGTGCGCGTTGCGCAGGGCGCGGGGGCCGAAGCGGGCGCCCGGGCGGTACGACGTCCCGCCGTCCCAGGGCGCACCGACGACCGCGGCGTCGGGCTTCCACTCGTCGAGCTGCTCGGGCTCGGACAGGAACGGCCGGCGGCCGAACGTCCCGGGACCCGTCGCGTCGAAACCCTCGAGCTGCTCGCGCATGCCCGGCGGCAGCTTCTCCATGCCCAGATCCATGCCCGCACCCTAGGGGCGCGGCGGCGGGCTCACCCGGACTTCGACCAGTGCGCGGGTCGCTCGTGGTGCGGCGGGAGCCGGGTGGTGTCGTCGCCGCGCGCCGCGACCAGCTGCGGCCCGAGGAGGAACAGCGCGTCGCGCAGGTCGGCACCGCGGAGGTCGGCGCCGCGCAGGTCGGCACCGATGACGTCGGCGTCGCGGAGGTCGGCACCGCTGAGGTCGGCGCCGAGGAGCAGCGCGCCGCGCAGGCTGGCGCCCCTCAGGTCGGCACCGCGCAGGCTCCGGCCGGTCAGGTCGGCGCCTCGGTGGTCGGCACCGCCGAGCCCGGCGCGCTGCAGCTCGCTCGCCCGCAGCAGCAGCGGGTTCACCGCGCCGCGCTGCGCGTCGACGTCGATCCGTACCAGGGTGCCGACGTCGGTCCGGGTGAGCGCCTCGAGCTGGGCGTACGCCGCCTCGAGGGCGTCGTGCACCTCCGTCGCGCGCGGGAACGACGCGGCCTCCGCGACATAGCGCAGCAGCTCGAACAGGTCGCGCACGACGGGGAAGACCTCGACCATCGCGTCGGCGGTATCGGGCGAGGTGCGCCAGTCGTGACCGCCGAGCACCACCTGCGTCACGTGCTGCCCGGCACCGAGGCAGTCGTAGACCGTGCAGCCGGCGAAGCCCAGGACGCGCAGCTCGGTGTGGACGCCGCAGCGGAAGTCGGACTGCAGGTTCGGGCACGGGCGCCCAGCCGGCTTGTCGATCGCGAAGTCGCTGGAGCGGGCGAAGCCGGGCACGACGCAGCACAGCGCGTGGCAGCGCGTGCAGTCGGCGCGCAGTGCCGCGCGCCTCTCGTCGTACGTCGGCACCGGTGGTCCTCCCTCGTGCGGGCACGAACCTACGCCGCCGCTAGCGTGGCGCCGTGGACGAGGTGGGCGCGTCGGGCTCCGCGCGCGCCGACGTCGCCACCTACGCGACGGTCGCCACGGCGGCACGCTCGGCGACCGAGGCGATCGGGCCGGCGCTGCTGCTCGCCGCGATCGCGAGCGAGCGGTCGGGCGGGGATGGTGCGGCGCTCGTCGCCGCGTTCACCGGGCTGGCCGCGGTCGCAGGGCCGGTCGTGGGCGCACTTCTGGACCGCACCGCCCGCCCCGGTCGCGTGATCACCACGGCGGTGGCCGTCATGGCCGCGTCGGTCGCCGCGCTCGCGCTGCTCGTGCCGCACGCGCCGCTCGTGCTGCTGCTCGTCATCGCCGCGCTCGGCGGGCTGGCCTACCCGGCCCTCACCGGCGGCCTCACCAGCCAGCTGCCGTCGATCGTGACCGGGTCGCGGCTCGACCGCGCGTACGGCATCGACGCCGCGACGTACAACGTCGGCGCCATCGTCGGCCCGCCTGCGGCCGCTGCCGCGCTGGTGCTCGGCGGCGTCGGCCCGATCGTGTTCCTGCTCGTGCTGCTGCTGATCGCGCTGCCGCTCGTGCCCCGCATCCCGTTCGCGGTGCGCGCGGAGTCGCGGCCGCGACGATCGCTGGGCCGCGACCTCGCGACCGGCTTCCACGGCCTCGTGTCGACACCGTCGCTCGCGTACGCATCGGTGCTCACCACCGTCGGCTTCGCCGGGCAGGCGGCGTTCCTCGTCACGGTCCCGCTCATCGTCTCGGCGCAGACGGGATCGCTCGCGGCGTCGGGCTGGGTCTTCGGCGCGGCTGCCGTGGGCGGGCTGATCACGACGCTGTACGTCGCGCGCCGACCGCTCGCGCACCCGGACCTCGGGCTCACGCTCACGACGCTCGGGATCGGCGTCGCGTTCGCCGTGCTCGCGTTCTCCGGCACGTTCGCGGTGACGGTGGCCGCGGCCTTCGCCTACGGCGCGTGCGAGGGGCCACTGCTCACCGCTCTGTTCCGCATCCGCACCCGCGAGGCCGACCCCGCGGTGCGCTCGGCCGTGTTCACCACCGCGGCGAGCCTGCGGACGACAGCGTTCTCCGGCACGACCGCCGTGCTCGGTGCGCTCCTCGGCCTCGGCGTGACGACGCTTCTCCTCGTCGGCGCGGCAGCCCAGCTGCTCGCCTTCGGCACGGCCGCGTGGACCCGGACCGCGGTCGCGCGCAGGATCAGCGCACGCCCCACGTGAACCGGTGGGTGTGGATCCCGTAGTAGACGAACGTCTCGGCACGGGCGACGCCGGGGACCGACCGGATCCGGTCGTTGACGATCGCGAGCAGCGCGTCGGGGTCGGTGGCGACGACCTCCACGAGCAGGTCGAACGACCCGGCCGTGAGCACCACGTAGATGACCTCGTCGATCGCGCCCATCGCATCGGCGACCGCCCGCACGTCGGTGTCGACCACGATCCCGATCTGCGCCATCTGGCCGTAGCCGAGCGCGAGCGGGTCGGTGACCGCCACGATCTGCAGCACGCCGCGCTCCTGCAGCCGCAGCACGCGCAGGCGCGCCCCGGCGGGCGACAGCCCGACGGCCTCGCCGAGGTCGGCGTAGGACGCACGACCGTCGGCCTGCAGCAGCGCGACCAGGCGTCGGTCGAGGTCGTCGAGGTCGTCCACCCGGACGCGATCTCGCGCCGGGTCCGGCGCTGTCGATTCGTGAGCAGACATGTCATGATCCTAGCGGATCGATATCGATGCGGGTATCGTGGCGCGCGATCACGAGCCTGCCCCGGGAGCCCCGCATGACCACGCACGACCCTGCCGCGTCGTCGGCCGCCGCCCTGCTCGACGTCGCGCCGCGCCCGGGGGTCGACGTCGCCCGCGCCGCGGAGCTGGCCCGCGACCTGTTCGGCGCAGACGGCGAGGTGCGCGAGCTCGGCAGCCACCAGGACCGCAACTTCCGGGTCGACACCCCCGACGGGCCGCGCGTCCTCAAGGTCGCCAACCGCGGCTGGGGCCGCCCGGCGATCGAGGCGCAGAACGCCGCACTCCTGCACCTCGCGGCGTCCGCCCCGTCCTTCACCGCCCCGGTGCCGGTCGCAGGTCCCGACGGCGCGCTGCTGCACGAGGTGGCCGACGGCGACGACGTGCTGCCGGTGCGCCTGCTCACCTACGTCGAGGGCACGCCGCTCACCGGCGCGCGGCACCTCTCGCCGCAGGTCGTCGCCGACCTCGGCCGCCTCTCGGCCGAGGCCTCCGCGGTGCTCGCGGACTTCGACCACCCAGGTCTCGACCGCGTCGTGCAGTGGGACCTCCGCCAGGCCGGTCCCGTCCTCGCCTCGCTGCTCGCGTCCATCACCGACCCCGACCGCCGGGCGCTCGTCGCCGACTGCGCGGCCCGTGCGACCGAGCGCCTCGTCCAGGTCGCCGATCAGCTGCGGGTGCAGGCGATCCACGGCGACCTCACCGACGACAACGTCGTGGGCCGCGCCGACGCGACCGGCCGGCTGCGGCCCGACGGCATCATCGACTTCGGCGACCTCACCCGGTCGTGGCTCGTCGCCGACATCGCCGTCACGGTGTCCTCGCTCCTGCGCCACGAGCCCGACGACCCGTTCGTCGTGCTCGAGGCGGTGCGCGCGTTCCACGAGGTCGTACCGCTCGACGACGCCGACGTCGCCGCCCTGTGGCCGCTCGTCCTGCTGCGCGGTGCCACGCTCGTCGCGAGCGGCGAGCACCAGGCCGCGCTCGACCCCGACAACCCGTCGGTCACCGAGCCGCTCGAGGGCGAGTGGCGGATCCTGCACGGCGCGCGCACGGTCGACCTCGACCTCGCCGAGGCCGCGGTGCGCGCCGCGCTGGGCCTCGGTCCTGCGGCGCGCCACGCCGAGGCTCTGGCCGCGGTCGCCGGTGCGGGGCGGCTGTTCGACGCCGCCGGCTGGTCGGTCGTCGACCTCTCGGTCACCAGCCCCCACCTGCACTCCGGCCGGTTCCTCGAGCAGGGCATCGAGCGCGAGATCCTCACGGGCGCAGGCGGTCCTGCCACCACACGCTGGGCCGAGGCACGGCTGACCCGCACCGTGCTCGACTCCCCCGTCGCCCCGGCGACCTACGCGCTCGGCGTCGACCTGCAGCTCCCGGCGGGCACGCCGGCCAGTGCGCCGTGGGACGCCGTCGTCGCCGATGTCGACGGATCCGGCGTCACGCTCGAGGGCGTCTTCGGACGCCTCACCGTCACCGGGCTGCGCCCGGCCGTCGCGACGGGCTCTGCTGTCTCGCGCGGCGCGGAGCTCGGCGTCGTCGGAGGCGGCGCCGTCCACGTCGCGCTCTGCGTCGACCGCGAGCTCGAGGCACCGGCGTTCGCGACGCCGCACACCGCCGGCGGCTGGCTCGCGCTGTGCCCCGACCCGTCGCCGTTGCTCGGCGTCGACGTCGCGGCACCCCACGACGACGTCGACGGCCTGCTCGCCCGGCGCGTGGACTCGCTCGCGACGGTGCAGGAGCACTACTACGCCGCGCCGATGCGCATCGAGCGTGGCTGGAAGCAGTACCTCGTCGACACGACCGGTCGCACCTACGTCGACATGGTCAACAACGTCGCCGCTATCGGCCACGGCCACCCGCGCCTGGCCGACGCCGTCGAGGCGCAGCTGCGCACCTTCAACTCCAACTCGCGCTTCCACTACGCCGCCATCACCGAGTTCTCCGAGCGCCTCGCGGAGCTCGCGCCCGAGGGCCTCGACACGGTGTTCCTGGTGAACAGCGGGTCCGAGGCGGTCGACCTCGCGCTGCACCTCGCGCAGGTCGTGACCGGGCGGATGGACCTCATCGCGGTGCGCGAGGCCTACCACGGCTGGACGATGCTGTCCGACGCGATCACGACGTCGCTCTACGACAACCCCACGGCGATGGAGACGCGTCCCGAGTGGACCCACTTCGCCAGCGCGCCCAACACCTTCCGCGGCCGCTTCCGCGGCGCGGGCTGCGGCGACGACTACGCGGGCGAGGTGCGCGCTCTCGTCGACGACCTGGTTGCGGGCGGCCGCCCCCCGGCTGCGTTCATCTGCGAGCCGGTGTTCGGCAACGCCGGCGGGGTCATGCTCCCCGAGGGCTACCTGCCCCAGGTCTACGACGCGGTGCGCGCGGCCGGCGGCCTGTGCATCGCCGACGAGGTGCAGGTGGGCTACGGGCGCCTCGGCCACCACTGGTGGGCGTTCGACATGCACGGCGTCACGCCCGACATGATCACGATCGCGAAGGCGATGGGGAACGGCCACCCGCTCGGCGCGGTGATCACCACCCGCGCGATCGCCGACGCGTTCGCGGCGCAGGGGAACTTCTTCTCCTCGGCCGGCGGCTCGCCGGTCTCCTGCATCACCGGCATCACGGTGCTCGACGTCATCCGCGACGAGGAGCTGCAGCACAACGCCGCGGTCATCGGCGACCGACTGATCGCGAAGGCCGAGGAGCTGCGCGCGCGCTACCCGATCATCGGTGCGGTGCACGGCATGGGCCTCTACCTCGGCATCGAGCTGGTCCGCGACCAGGAGACGCTGGAGCCGGCGACCGCCGAGTGCTTCGCCGTCTGCGAGCGGCTGCGCGAGCTCGGCGTCATCGTGCAGCCGACCGGCGAGCGCGCGAACGTGCTCAAGATGAAGCCGCCGATGTGCCTCACCGAGGCCAGCGCCGACTTCTACGTCGAGATGCTCGAGACGGTGCTGCGCGACGGCTGGTGAGCGGAGCCCGGCTCAGCGCGGCAGCGGCTGGCTCGGGCAGCGCGACAGCACGCGCTGCATCGCCTCCCGCTCGGCGGCGGTGACCGACAGGCCGTACTTCGTCTTCACGGCGACCTGCCGCGCGACGTAGGCGCAGCGGTAGGCCGTGCGCGGGGGGAGCCAGGTGGCGGTGTCGCCGTCACCCTTGGCCTGGTTCACCGAACCGCCGACCGCGAGCAGGTTCAGCGGGTCGTTGGCGAACTGCCGACGACGGTCGGCGGTCCAGCGCGCCGCACCCTTCTGCCACGCGTCACCGAGGGCGACGACGTGGTCGATCTGAACCTTCGAACTGGTGGCCGCACCGCGCACGAAGTCGACGACCGAACCGGTGTAGGGGTCGAGCAGGCGCCCCGATGCGACGACGCAGTCGCTGCCGCTGCGATAGCGCCGCGGTGTGAGGTCGCGGCCGAGGATGTCGTTGCGGGTGTCGCAGCCGTTGTGGTCGACGTCGGGCCAGCGGCCGCCGAACTGCGCGCGGGAGTATCCGGTCATCGGCCCGCGACCCTTGACCACCAACCGCTGCACGGCGGCGAGCGCAGAACCCGGACGACCGGCGACCGGCGAGGACGACGGCTTCGGGCTCGCCGTCGCGGCCGAGGCCGTCGACGAGCTGGTCCCGGTGCCCGGATCGTCGGTGGGCTCGTCGCTGGGCTCCGGGGTCGAGACCGACGTCGCGGCGATGCCCTGCGGGTCGGAGGCCGACGGCACGGCGACGGCGCAGGCCGTGCAGGACGTCGCGACCAGCAGCGCGGCGAGCGCGCGCTCGACAGCGCTCGACCGCGTCCCCGTCCTGCCCACGCGCCCAGTGTCCCCCGCGGGTACGACGGGACGCCGCACGGCACGTCCGGCCTGCCGCCGGGTGAGCCGCCATGCACGGCACGCCCGTTCCCTGCATCGCCGCAGGTGAGGCAAGGCGATCCTGAGCGGAACAAGAGGTTCGGAGGTGCCGCGTCCCGCGATCAGGAACGCTTCTGCACCACGTAGCGCTCAGGCACGAAGGTCTGGCTGTCGATCGGTGGTCGGACGTAGGACCGCTGCTGACGCGGGGGCAGCACGATCTCGTCGTGCTGGATCGGCTGGTAGGGCACCAGCGAGAGCAGGTGGCTGATGAGGTTGAGCCGCGCGGTCTTCTTGTCCTCGGCGTCGACGACGTACCAAGGGCTCTCCTTGGTGTCGGTGTAGGCGAACATCTGGTCCTTCGCCTCGGCGTAGTCGACCCAGCGGGCCTGCGCCTCGACGTCCATCGGCGAGAGCTTCCAGCGCCGTGCGGGGTCGTCGATGCGCGACTGGAACCGGCGGCGCTGCTCCTCGTCGGAGATCGACAGCCAGTACTTCACGATCGTGATGCCGTCGCGGAGCAGCATCCGCTCGAGCATCGGGGTGACCCGCATGAAGTACTCGTACTCCTCGTCGGTGCAGAACCCCATCACGCGCTCGACGCCGCCGCGGTTGTACCAGGACCGGTCGAAGATGACGATCTCCCCGGCGGCCGGCAGCTCGGCGATGTAGCGCTGGAAGTACCACTCCGTGCGCTGGCGGTCGGTAGGTGCCGGCAGGGCGACGACGCGCGCGTACCGCGGGTTCATCAGGTAGGTCATCCGGCGGATCGTGCCGCCCTTGCCCGCGGTGTCGCGGCCCTCCATGATCACGACGAGCCGCTGGCCGGTGGCCCGGATCCACTCCTGCATCGCGACCATCTCGGTCTGCAGGCGCGCGAGCTCCGCCTCGTACTCCTTCTTGCTCAGCCGGATCGGACCCTCGGGCTCGCGCTGCTTCTTGGACACGGGGCCACGCTAGCGATCAGACCGGGTGCGCGTGGCTGTCGTTGTCGTGCCGGTCGTGGTCGACCTCGACCGGACGGTGCGTGTAGAAGAACTCGACGCCGTCGGGGCCGACGTCGTCGACCGCGTGCGGCACGCCCGGCGGGACGTAGACGTAGGAGCCCTCGTCGACCCGCGTGCCGAGCATCACGCACGACCCGTGGGTGATGAACATGTGGTGGTGCGCCCCGTGGTGGGAGTGCTCGGGCTTGCTCATCCCGGCCTCGACCCGGATCAGTCCGATGACGGTGGCGCCGTGCTGCCACAGCACCTTGTGCGCGGCACCGGGGATGTCGCGCAGCGGCTCCCACTCGACGGCGGCGAGATCCGCTGCCGTGGTGACGAGGACCTTGCCGAGGTCGTCACGACCGTGGTCGACCGGTTGCGGGCTCATGGCGCCTCCCTGCTCGCTACTGCGTCACCTCGACCGTAGCCCGCACGGTCCGACGTGTCCTGGCCTCCCGAGCACCGGTGACCGGACGTCATCACCCGCAGCGGGGAGCGGCGCCCGGCCCGGCGCGACTTACCCTGGGGAGGCGCGCCCGGACCGAGGAGCACGCAGGGGCTGGGGAGGTGGGGTCATGCCGCGGTGGTCGCGCACGCTCGTGGCCCTCCCCGTGGCGACCCTCGCGATGAGCCTGGCCGGGCCCGCGGTCGCGGCGCCCAGCGCGGCGCCCGCGCCCGCCGCCACCGCCGCCACCACCGCCACCGGCGCTCCGACCGCGCCGAGGGCGCGCCCGCAGCACGACGTCACCCGGCTCATCGTCCGGATGCGCGACGGGGGCGCACCGAGCGCCGCGGCGCTGTCCGCCACGGCCTCGCTGGTGGGTGCGCCGCGCGCCGCCGTCGTACGCCGGATGGCGCGGTCGCGCACCCTCGTGTCGCTCGGTCGCGCGGTCTCCGTCGACCAGGCGTGGGCTGCCGCGCGCGCCCTGACCGCGCGCGGCGACGTCGTCTACGCCGAGCCCGACCTCTGGGTCTACCCGACCGCCGACAACCCCAGCCCCACGAACGACCCGCGGCTGCCTGAGCAGTGGGACCTCTGGGACGCCGCGGCCGCCTCCCCCGCCGGCGGGTACTCGTCGAAGGCGCCCGGTGCGTGGACACGGACGACCGGTGTTCCCACGGTCGTGGTGGCCGTCATCGACACCGGCATCACGGCGCACCCCGACATCGCGCCGACGAGCCTCGTCAGCGGCTACGACATGATCGCCGACACGTCGACCGCCAACGACGGGAACGGCCGCGACAACGACCCGTCCGACCCCGGCGACTGGGTCACGAAGGCCGAGAGCCAGGCGGCCAACGGCCCGTTCTCGGGCTGCACGATCGAGAACAGCAGCTGGCACGGCACGCACGTCACCGGAACCATCGTCGCGACCGCCGACAACGGGATCGGGATCGCGGGCACGGCGCCCGGTGTGCGGGTCCAGCCCGTGCGCGCGCTGGGCAAGTGCGGCGGCTGGTCGAGCGACATCGACGACGCGATCACCTGGGCCTCAGGCGGTTCCGTCCCCGGCGTACCCGCGAACAGCACGCCCGCGACGGTCATCAACATGTCGCTCGGCGGTCCGGGTGCGTGCCTGACGTCGACGCAGGACGCCATCGACGGCGCACGCGCGCGCGGCACCACCGTCGTCGTCGCGGCCGGCAACGACGGCCGGTCGTTCGACGGCGGCGGCTCCCAGCCGGCCGACTGCACCGGCGTCATCTCCGTCGAGGCGAGCACCCGCTCCGGCACGCTCGCGTCGTACTCCAACTTCGGCACGGTCGCCGGCTCCGTCGGCCTCGCAGCCCCCGGCGGCGACCGGACCCCGGGCACCGGCACGATCCTGTCGACCATCAACACCGGCACGACCGTGCCGGCGGCTCCCGGCTATGCGACGTACATCGGCACGAGCATGGCGACGCCGCACGTCGCGGCAGCCGTCGCCCTGATCCAGTCGCGGCTGACCACCCGTCTCACCCCCGACCAGGTGCGCGCGCGCCTGCGGGCCACGGCCGTACCGTGGCCGGCCGCCGCCGGCTGCACCGCGGTGAGGTGCGGCCCCGGGATCCTCGACATCGCCGCTGCGCTGCCCGACCCGCCGGATGCGCCCGCGGCGGTCGACGCCGGCGGATCGCGTGCGACCGTCACGCTGTCGTGGTCGGCGCCGTCGGCGAACGGATCGGCCATCACGGCGTACCACGTGCAGGGCCGCATCGGAGCCGGTGCCTGGAAGGACGTCGTCGCCCGCACGCCGACCACGGCCACGACCCTCTCGATCACGCAGTTCGCCGACGCGACGCGGATCGTCGACAGCACGACGTACACGTTCCGGGTGTCGGCCATCAACGGCGTCTCCGAGGGCGCGGCCACCGAGTCGCCGACCGTCACGCCGACGACGATCTCCGCCCCGCTCCTGCCCGATGCGCCGACGGTCACGGGCGGCGTCGAGCGGATCACGGCCACGTGGACCCCGCCGGCCGACGGTGGCTCGCCGATCACCGAGCAGGGTGCGCGCTACCGCAAGGTCGGGGCGACCGACTGGTCCTGCCTCGTGGGCGTGGCCCCCGACTGCACCACCACCGACCCGGCGCTGCGGACGGCCACCGGCACGACCTGGCCGCTGCCGATGCCCGCCGGCAGCTACGAGGTGCAGACCCGCGCCGGCAACGCCCTCGGATCCGGTCTGTGGAGCCCGTCGGGCACCGCCGAGGTCGGCGCCCTCGTCGAGACCGTGACGAGCTCTGCGCGCGTGGTGCGCCCGTTCCGCGACGGCTTCCAGGACTACACCGTGCTGCGCGTGCGCACGAACCGGCCCGGCGGCTCCGACGGCCTGCTCCGCCTGGTGACGAGCACCGGGCGCGTCGTGTTCCAGTCGAGGCTCGCCGCCGCGTCCGCGTGGACCGTGGTGTGGCGCGGCACCACGACCGCCGGCGCCGCACTGCCGCCGGGGCGCTACACCGTGCGCCTCTACCTGCGCGGGCGGAGCACCTCGGTCGCCCTGACCGTCGGGCCGACGGTCACGCTCGCGACCAGCCAGGCGTCCCGACCGGTGATCACGCTGTCGGCCCGGGTCCTGTACCCGGTGCGCGACGGCTTCGGCGACTCCGTCCGCATCACGTCGACGGCGGTCGTGCCCTCGCGCATGACGTGGAAGCTCGTGCGCGCCGGACGCACCTGGTGGAGCACCACCTGGTCGCGCCGCACCACGGCGACGGGCTCCTACGCCGGGCGCCGCAACGGCGGTGGGACGGTCCCCGCAGGCACCTACACGCTCTATGTCTACGCCGCGGGCGGCGAGGGCCGCACGACGGTCGCAGCGCGCACGCTGGTCGTCTCGGCGAAGCGCGAGGTGGCACAGCCGTTCGCCGTCACGCTCACCGCCTACTCGGCGGCGCAGTCGGGTCTCGCTCTCGGCGAGGGGTTGTCCCCGACGTTCGACGCCGCGAGCGGCACCGTCACCCTGCCGCAGCTCTCGCGCGTCGCCTTCCTCGCCCCGCTTCCGGCCAGCCTCCGCGGGTACTCGTCGATCCGCGTCCGCGTCGCCTCGGTCACCGCGCAGGGGGCCCCGCAGGCCCTGGGCGGCTACTACACCGGCTCGCCTGCTGCACCGACGCTGCTGCTGCCCTTCACCCCGCTCGCCGTCGGCACCTCGCTGCTCCCCGTCGCGCCGACCAGCGCCCTGGCGTCGCGGCGCGTGCACTGGTTCCTGCAGAACGGCCAGCCGTCGAGCTCGCAGTGGCGGGTGCGGTCCTTCGTCGTGACCGGCTATCGCTGGGTGCTGGCCTGACCGCCCCCCCGGTCACTGCGTGCATTCGAGCGAATCGCCCGAACCGGTGGCGGGATACGAGCACTCCGCCGCATACGCTGCTCGCACGCGCCACGGGGGTGCGCGCACGGGTGCAGGGGAGCAGGTCGTCGTGAGGCACGGGTACAGGTCCATCGCGGCGCTCTGCGGGAGCGTCGTCGTCCTCAGCCTCGTCGCACCCGCGGCGACCGCTGCGTCAGCCGGGGCCGCGGCCTCGCGACCGATCCCCCGCGGGGCCAGGGCGCAGCTGCACGCCACGACGAAGGCGACGTCCGAGCGCGCCGCGCGCCCGGTGTCGCGCCTCATCGTCCGCACCCGCGACGGCCGGCCGCTCTCCGCGTCCGGCCTCGTCGCCGCCGGCCGGCTCGCGGGCTCGACCGCCAAGGCCAGCACGCGCGCGCTGTCGCGCGGCCAGTCGCTGGTCTACCTCGGGGCCTCGCTCACCACCGCCGAGGCGTGGGCAGCTGCCAAGAAGCTGCAGGCGCGCGCCGACGTCGTGTGGGCCGAGCCCGACCTGCCGGTCTACGCCAGCGACGCGAGCCCGGTGACGCCGAACGACCCGTTGTTCACGTCGCAGTGGGACCTGTGGGACACCGCCGCGGCCGCCGGCGGCGACAGCACGCACGTCCCCTCGACCTGGAACCGCACCAAGGGCGACCCCAGCGTCGTCGTGGCCGTGCTCGACTCGGGCCTCACGGTCCACCCCGACATCACCGGCTCCGTCGTGGCGCCGACGGCCGCCGACCCGGTCGTCAAGGGCTACGACTTCGTCAGCGGCGACCCGGACTACAGCGGCTCGACGTACTACGTCGCCAACGACGGCAACGGCCGCGACGCCGATCCCTCCGACCCCGGCGACTGGATCACCGCGGCCGATGCGTCGGGCAGCACAGCCGGCGGCGTGCTGCTCAACTGCTTCGTGGACACCAGCTCGTGGCACGGCACCCACGTGACCGGCACGATCGTGGCGAAGCAGGGCAACGGCGAAGGCATCACCGGCATCGCGCCGGGCGTGAAGGTGCAGCCGGTCCGCGTGCTCGGCCGCTGCGGCGGCTACGCCAGCGACATCAACGACGCCATCGAGTGGGCGTCCGGCGGCCACGTCGCCGGCGTCCCCGACAACGCGACGCCGGCGTCGGTGATCAACATGTCGCTCGGCGGCCCCGGCGAGTGCCTGGTCTCGACCCAGACGGCCATCTCGAACGCCCGCAGCCGCGGGACCACGGTCGTGGTGGCCGCCGGCAACGAGGGCGTGAGCATGGACCCGAACGTGGCCGCCGGCGGCGCCCAGCCCGCCGACTGCCTGGGCGTCGTGCGGGTCGCCGCCACGACCCGGTCCGGCGGTATCGCGGACTACTCGAACTACGGCAGCAGCAGCGTGCCGATCACGGTCGCCGCACCCGGCGGCTCGGGCGCCGGCGGCAGCCAGGACATCCTCTCGACGGTGAACCCGGGCACCACGGTCCCCGTCGTGGCCGCGACCGCGTCGCCGTCGTCGAGGTACGCCGCCTACGCCGGCACCAGCATGGCCACACCGCACGTCGCCGCGGCCGTGGCGCTGCTGCAGTCGAGCCGCGTCGGCCGCACGGCGTACACGCCCGACCAGGCCGAGGCCTGGCTGAAGGCGCACGTCCTCGCGTCGACCCCGACCACCGGACCGTCAGGTCTGTCGTGCACGCCGGCGCTGTGCGGCGCCGGCATCGTCGACCTGTCGTCGCTGCCGAGCGAGGCACCGCTCGCCCCCACCGTCACCGTCGAGCCGGGCGACGCCTCGTTGACCGCGTCGTGGACCCCGGGCGACCCGGGCGGCCTCGCCGTGACCTACGCCGTCGACACGCGCGACCTCACGGCCGCCGGCGGCTGGGTGCAGCAGACGGCCGCGACGTCGGCCACCTCGCTCATGGTGAGCAACCTCGTGGACGGCGACCTCTACGAGGTGCGCGTGACCGCGACGAACACGAGCGGCTCCGCCCCTGAGGTCATCGCGGCTCCCGTCCGCGTCTCGACGTACGCGTCCATCGGTGCCGCCGCCACCGGGGGCGTGGAGCGGATCGCCGTCGCCTGGCAGGCGCCGGCCACGCCGGCGAGCACGGTCACCGGCTACGTGCTGCGCTACCGGCTGCACGGCACCACCGAGTGGGCCCAGCAGGCCGCAGGTGCCGGTGACACGTCGGCGGTCCTGACCACCTGGCCGACGACGATGCCGCCCGGCCAGTACGACGTGGAGCTCGCGGCGCTGCACGACGCCGTCACCAGCGACACCGTCGCGGTCGACGGCCACTGGAGCCGCACGCTGTCGGCGACGGTCGTGGCCCTGGTGAACCGGGTGACGCTGTCGGCGACGACGATGCGCCCGTTCAAGGACGGCTTCCAGGACTACGTCGTCGTGCGCGTCTCCACCAACCGCCCCGGCGGCGCGGCGGGCAGCCTGCGCATCCTCAACGCCGCCAAGGTGACGGTGCTCGTCGTGCCGCTGGCCTCCGGCTCGGCGTGGTCCTACGTCTGGAAGGGCCTGAGCTCGCGCAAGCTGCGGGTTCCCAACGGGCGCTACTACGCGCAGGTCTACCTGCCGGGCACCACGAGCACCGCCGTGCCGCTCGCCACCCCGCCGTCGATGGTCGTCACGTCGAGCCAGGCTCCCAAGCCGACGATCACGATGTCGTCGACCGCGCTGTTCCCCTACCGCGACGGCTACCGCGACTCCACCCGCATCATCGCGTCGACCACGGTGCCGTCGGTCATGACCGTGCGCATCGTGCGTGCCAAGCACGTCTACTGGCAGACGACGCTGTCGCGGCGTTCGACCGCGTCGATCGCCTACGCCGGTGCGATGCAGCCCCGGGGGATCCTCCCCGCGGGCACGTACGCGCTGTACGTCTACGCCCGCGGGGGCGAGGGCACGACGGTGGTCGCGGCCAAGACGTTCGTCGTGTCCGCGAAGCGCGCGGTGAAGAAGTTCTTCGCGATGACGAACACCGCGAACACCCTGGCCAAGGCCGGATTCGTCAACCCCGGGGCGCCACTGGGCCCCAGCAGCCCCGACGGCTCGCTCGTCGAGATCCCGGCGCAGACCGCGGTGACGTTCCTGCGAACGCTGCCGACGACGGTGCTCCCCTACGCGACCGTGCGGGTGACCGTGAGCACGTGGGCCATCGACTCGTCGCTCGTGGGCCTCGGGTTCTACGGCGGCGCGCCGGACGATCCCAACGTGATCCGCCCGGTGCAGGTCACGACGTACTCGTTCCTCAGCCCGGTGGCACCGACCGTGTCCTACATCGGCGGCGCGCTGCGCTGGTACCTCGAGAACGACGGCAGCGGCTCGGAGGACTGGGTCGTGCAGTCGTTCACGGTGTCGGGCTACCGCTACGTGCTCGTCTGAGGCGCGATGATCGGCGTATGACGACGGCCCTGGACCCCCTCCTGCTGGAACGCATCGGGCTGGCGGAACCAGGCGTGCGCCACCGCGTCGCCGGAGGCGATGCACGACATCTGCGCGTCGAACGCGAGCCGGTCGACCTCCTCCGGGTCGTCGGGCACGCCGGCGAACTCCAGCCGCGACCGCAGCTTGCCGACCTCGCGCAGCAGCTCGTCGTCGCCGCCCGCCGTCTGCAGCGTGCGCACCGACTCCTCGGCCGCGCGGGCCGAGTGGAGCATCGAGCGCGGGAACGCGGGGTCGAGCACGAGGTACTCGCGCGCGCGGTCGCCGGTGATCGCCTCGCCGGTGCGCAGGAACGAGGACAGCGCCGCGCCCGCGCGCAGCATCGCCTCGGGCCCGCTCTCGGGCCACACGTGGTCGTGGCGCACCTCGAGCAGGCGCGCGGTCATGTCGATGCGCTCGAGGGCGCGGCCCAGACGCAGGAACGAATAGCCGTCGTCGCGCGTCATCGTCCACTCGATGGCGCCGTTGACCATGAGCAGGCGCTCGAGGACCCGCTGCAGCGACGCGGCGGGGCTCGCGGCGGTCGCGAGGCCGCGGGTGAGGACGAGGTACGACGAGTTCAGCGACTCGAACACGTCGCCGGGCAGCGCCTCGCGCACGGAGCGGGCGTTCTCGCGCGCGGCGCTCACGGCGCCGACGACGGTCGACGGGTTGCCGACGTCGCCGACGAGGGCGCGCACCAGCATCGCCGGCGTCGTCACGTCGCCCGACGGGATCGACAGCGCCTCGAGGACGACGGACGCCGCGACGTCGTCGGCCACCGAGCGGTCCTCGACCGTGAGCATGTAGTGCTCGGAGAGCAGGCGGGTCGTGGCCTCGGCGCGCTCGAGGTAGCGGCCGATCCAGTAGAACGCCTCGGCGAGCCGGCTCAGCACGACGGCCCCTCTCCCGGACCGGACTGCTGCTGCTGGCCCTCCTGCTGGCGCATCCGCTCGTCGGCGGTGACCGGGGCGTGGTTGCGGGCGACGGCGCTGCGGCGCACCCGCGTGACGCGCGGCACGGAGGCACGGGGCACGTGGCCGAGCGGCCGCACGCCGTCGTCGAGCACCCAGGTGTCCTTCGATCCCCCGCCCTGCGACGAGTTCACCACGAGGCTGCCGCGCGGCAGCGCGACGCGGGTCAGCCCGCCGGGCAGCACCCACACCTCGTCGCCGTCGTTGACCGCGAACGGGCGCAGGTCGACGTGACGCGGCTCGATCCCGTCGTCGCCCACGAAGGTCGGCGCGGTCGACAGCGCGACGATCGGCTGCGCGATCCACCCGCGCGGGTCGCCCTCGATGTCGAGACGCACCTGCGCGAGCTCCTCCTCGGTCGCGCGGTTGCCGACGGTGAGGCCGTAGCCCCCGGACCCGTCGACCGGCTTCACCACCATGCGCTCGAGGTGGGCCAGCACGTGGTCGCGCTGGTCGCGGTCGCTGAGGTCGTAGGTCTCGACGTTCTTCAGGATCGGCGCCTCGCCGAGGTAGTACTCGATCATGTCCGGCACGTGCGAGTAGATGGCCTTGTCGTCGGCGACGCCGTTGCCGACCGCGTTGGCGATCGCGACGTTGCCCGCGCGCGCGGCGTTGAGCAGACCGGGCACGCCGAGCAGCGAGTCCGGGATGAAGTGCACCGGGTCGAGGAAGTCGTCGTCGATGCGCCGGTAGATGACGTGGATCGGCCGCGCCCCGCGGACGGTGCGCATCCAGAGCCGGTCGTCGCGGCAGAACAGGTCGCGGCCCTCGACGAGCTCGACGCCCATGCGGCGCGCGAGGAACGCGTGCTCGAAGTGCGCGGAGTTGTGCACGCCCGGGGTCAGCACCGCGACCGTCGGGTCGGGGACGCCGGACGGCGCCGCCGCCCGCAGCGAGTCGAGCAGCCGCTCGGGGTACTCCGCGACCGACCGCACCTGCTGGCCGTTGAAGACCTCGGGCAGCACGTGCGCGAGCGTGCGCCGGTTCTCCAGCACGTAGGACACGCCGCTCGGGCAGCGCAGGTTGTCCTCGAGCACCCGGAACTCGCCGAGCTCGTCGCGGATCAGGTCGATCCCCGCGACCTGGATGCGGACCCCGTTGGGCGGCACCACGCCGTACGCCGCACGGTGGTAGTGCTTCGACGTCGTGACCAGCCGCCGCGGCACGATGCCGTCGCTGAGGATCGAGCCCTCGCCGTAGACGTCGGCGAGGAACATCTCGAGCGCCTTGATGCGCTGCTTGATCCCCTGCTCGACGTGGTCCCACTCCGACGCCGCGACGACGCGGGGCACCAGGTCGAGCGGCAGCGGGCGCTCGCGCCCGGAGAGCGAGAAGGTGATGCCCTGGCGGTCGAGGTAGGCGTCGCGCAGGCGGGCCCGCTCGCCGAGCCCCTCCGGCCCGAGCGTCTCGAGCACCTCCGCGACCGTGCCGAGCCCGGAGCGGGGTGCGCCGTCGGCGTCGTGCATCTCGTCGTAGGGGCGCAGCTCGGCGGGGACGGACATGCCCGGATCCTCGGGTGCTGATGTTTCGGGCACGGGCACCTCGCGTTTCGGCCGTATTGCGCGGCAGCATCGCACGCGCGCCGTCAGGCGGAGAGCCAGTCCGGCAGGTTCTCCGCGACGTCGACCCGGTGCACGAGGTCGGTGAGCACGCCGACGACGTCGCCGGGGTCGCCGCCGGCCAGGCCGCGGTCGACGCTGAAGCGCACCCAGCCCAGTCGCGACGCCAGCGCCGGACCGAGGTCCGTGGGCAGCAGCGCCGGCCGCTCGCCACGCACGTCGGCGTAGCCGTCGACGACGGCGCGCGCGACCTCGGGCTCGCGCCAGCCCGCCATCGTCACCGCCGCGTGCGCGAGGTCGTGCGCCGGCGGCATCGGCAGCACGACGTCCCAGTCGCACAGCAGCGGGCCGTCCGCGGCGACGAGGAGGTTCTTCTGGTCGACGTCGCCGTGGCAGAGCACGGCGTCGCCCGGGTCGTCGTCGACCAGCAGCGCGCCGGCGCGCCGGGCCAGCGGCTCGGCGTCGACGAGGGCGTCGTGCCAGGGCGCGCCCTGCGACCGCGCGACGAGGTCCGGCCAGACGACGGCACGGGTGAGCCCGGTCCGGCCGCTGTAGAGACCGGGGTGAAGCGGCCGCAGCGCGAGCGCGTGCACCC
>JBGAJT010000260.1:0-5042 GCA_044224785.1 Candidatus Nanopelagicales bacterium
GCCTGCTCGCGCAGCGGAATCAGCGCCTGGTAGGCGGGCGAGGCATACCAGGCATTGACCGCGGCGACATCGGGGAAGCGGATGACGACGGTGTCGGTGTGCGGGTGCCCGCCGGCAAGAACGGCGTCGACCTTGCCGCGAAACAGCAGTTCGGCGCCCCACGGGGCGAGCGTTGCCGGCACCTGGGCGCGGTATTGCGCCCATTTTTCTTCGTCCCTGACCGTGATGTGACCGATGACGCAGGCGCTCATGCCGCGGTCTTGCCTTTTTGCCAGAGCACGTCGCCGCGGCCGCCGGCGCGGTTGAGGACGCGGCCGAGGATGAACAGCAGGTCGGAGAGCCGGTTGACGTAGCGGCGGGCGGCGTCGGAGACTGGCTCGACGCTGTTCAGCCTGACCATGGCGCGTTCGGCGCGGCGGCAGACGGTGCGCGCCACGTGGAGGTGGGCGGAACCAAGCGAGCCGCCGGGCAGGATGAAGTTTTCCAACGGACCGACCACGGCGGTCATTTCGTCGATCAGTGCTTCCAGGCGCTCGACGCCGCGCCCGTCGCCGACGACGCGCGCGAGGTGCTGCGCGGGCTCGCCGTGGCGGCCACCTCCCGCTCCGTCTGACCCGGACGTGCCAGGGTCGGCACATGGATCGGCCGGCTGGCCCGCGGACGCTCGTCGTCGTCGGCTGCATCGTCGCGGCCTGCGTCGTCGCCGGGGTGCTGGCGGCCGGCTGGGACGGGCCTGCGGTGCAGGACCTCCGTGTCTACCGCGACGCCGCCCAGCGCGTCCTCGACGGGCTGCCGCTCTACCCGCCGGGCTCGCAGTACTTCGGCGACCAGCCGCTGCCGTTCACCTACCCGCCGTTCGCGGCGCTCGTCCTGCTGCCCGCGACGCTCATCCCTCTCGGCTCCGCCGTCGCGGTCTGGTGGCTGCTGTCGTTCCTCTGCCTCTGGTGGCTCTCGTACCGGTCCTTCGCGCAGCTGCTGGCGCCGCTGGGGACGCTCGGCCGCTGGGCCGGCAGCCTCGTCCTCGCCGTGGCGGCGCTGCTGGCGCTCGACCCGCTGATCCGGCACTTCGCCTTCGGCCAGGTGGGGCTGTTCCTCGCGGTGCTCTGCCTGCTCGACCTCGATCTCGGCGTACGCCGGTCCCGCGCGGCCGGCGTGCTGGTGGGCCTCGCGGCCGCGATCAAGCTCTCGCCCGGGGCGTTCGTCCTGACCTACGTCGCGGCCCGGCGCTGGCGCGCGGTCGCGACCGTCGTGGTCACGACGGCCGGGTGCTGGCTGCTCGCCGCGCTCGTCCTGCCCTCGGCCACCCGTGACTGGCTCGGCCTCGTGCTGGACCCCGACCGGGTCGGCCCGGTGTTCGGCCCGATGAACACCTCGTGGCACGGTCTCGTGCTCCGGCTGATCGGCGTGGGCTGGGCGGCCACCGCGACGTGGCTGCTGCTCGCGGTGGCGACGCTCGTCGTCGCGGCGGTGCGGTCCGGCCGTGCCCTCGTGGACGGTGACGCCGTCGGCGCCGTCACGGTGATGGGCCTCGGCATCGTGCTGGCCGCGCCGGTCTCGTGGTCGCACCACATCGTCTGGGTCGTGCCGCTGGTCGGCCTGCTCGTCGGCACCGGCCGGTCGTGGCGGCGCTGGCTGCTCGCCCTCGGTGTCGTCGTGGTGTTCTCGCCGCCGGCGATGGCGTGGCTGGACCGCGACCCCTACGTCACCGGCCTCGGCGGCGTCGTGGACTGGTTCTGGGTGAACACGGCCATCCTCGTGATGGCCGCAGCCGTGCTGCTCCTGCCGGTGGGGAGAGCGCGCGGCGTCACCGCCGAGCAGCCCGCGTCAGCCGTCTGACGCGGCAGCGCCCGACGGCGGCTCCGGTGCGGTCGGGTGCGTTCCGGCTGCGGGCTCGCGGGTGCTCCACGCGCGCTGCACGGCACCGAAGAAGACGCGGATCAGCAGGCCGAGGACGGCGAGGTCGAGCAGCATCTGCACGGTCACGATGCCCCGCGTGAGCTGGCTGGTCGCCGTGATGTCGCCGAAGCCGACCGTCGCGAACACGGTCACCGTGAAGTAGAGGCTGTCGGTGCGGCTCAGCGCGCCGACGTTGAAGTTCGCGGGCGAGTTCGCCGCGAGGCCGACGTACATCGCCGCGAAGATCACGAGGAACAGCGGCACCGTGAACGCCAGCGCCTCGATCGCGGCGAGCAGCGGCGTCGACGCCCGGAGCACCCGGCGCACCTGCCAGCCGACGACGAACGCGAGCACCGCGAGCTCGACCGCGAGGGCGAGGAACAGCAGCCCGTCGGGGATCTTGTCGATCGGCAGGACGTAGTAGAGGACCAGGACGACGAGGGTCGCGCCGCCGGCCTTCGCCAGGGTGAGCAGCAGGAACCGGCGACGCTCCCGGGCGGGCAGCACCGGCATGTCGGGAGGCATCAGGGACACGGGCGTCGCTCCAGTTCTCGGTACGCCGCCACAGTCTCGCGCACGAGGGCGCTGCGCTGCGCGGTCAGCGGCTCGGAAGGCCGGATCGCGCCGCGGAACCTAGGGTGGAGGCATGGCACTGCTGCGTCGCGCACCTCGTTCGGTGACCGGCCCGACCGACCGCGTGGTCGTCGTCGGGGCCGGCCTCGCGGGGCTCTCGTGCGCGCTGCGCCTCGCCGGTGCCGGCCGGTCGGTCACCGTGCTCGAGCGCGAGGCGGTCCCCGGCGGTCGTGCCGGGCTCGTCGAGGACTCGGGGTTCCGCTTCGACACCGGGCCGACCGTGCTCACGATGCCCGACCTCATCCGCGACGCGTTCGCGGCCGTCGGCGAGGACATGGACGACTGGCTCGACCTCATGCCGGTCGAGCCGCTCTACCGCGCCTTCTACCCCGACGGCTCGCAGCTCGACGTGCACTCCGACGTCGACGCGATGGCCGAGGAGATCCGCACGGTCATCTCGCCGCAGGAGGCCGACGGCTACCGCCGTTACGTCGACTTCGTGTCGCAGCTCTACCGCTACGAGATGCGCGACTTCATCGACCGCAACATCGACTCCCCCGCCGACCTGCTCACCGAGAACCTCGCGCGGCTGGTCGCGCTCGGCGGCTTCCGGCGGCTCGCGCCGAAGGTGCGGCAGTACCTGTCCGACCCGCGCACCGAGCGCCTGTTCAGCTTCCAGGCGATGTACGCCGGCCTCTCGCCGCAGGACGCGCTCGCGATCTACGCAGTGATCGCCTACATGGACTCCGTCGCCGGCGTCTACTTCCCGAAGGGCGGCATGCACGCGCTGCCCCGCGCCCTCGCGGCAGCAGCGGAGAAGCACGGCGTCGACATCCGCTACTCGACCAAGGTCGCGACCGTCGAGCGCCACGGTGCCCGCGCGAGCGGGGTCATCACCACCGACGGCGAGCGGTTCGAGGCCGACGTCGTCGTGCTCAACCCCGACCTCCCGGTCGCCTACCGCGACCTGCTCGGCGAGGAGCCGTGGTCGGTGCGCCGGCTGCGGTACTCGCCGTCGTGCTTCCTGCTGCTCGCGGGCTCGTCGGCGTCGTACTCGAAGACGGCGCACCACAACATCCACTTCGGGCGCAGCTGGGACAAGGTCTTCACCGAGCTCATCGACGAGCGCCGGCTGATGAGCGACCCGAGCATCCTCGTCACGAACCCGACGTACTCCGACCCCGGCCTCGCGCCCGAGGGCAAGCAGATCTACTACGTCCTGTTCCCCACCCCGAACCTCGACGCCCCGATCGACTGGCGCAGCGAGGGGCCGCGCTACCGCGACGAGGTCGTGCGCACCCTCGAGGAGCGGGGCTACGTCGGCTTCAGCGACGCGATCGAGCTCGAGCACGTCACGACCCCGCTGGACTGGGCGGCGCGCGGCATGGAGCGCGGCGCGCCGTTCGCCGCCGCGCACTCGTTCTCCCAGACCGGCCCGTTCCGGCCCTCGAACCTGTGGGGCGAGAACGTCGTCTTCACCGGGTCCGGGACGCAGCCCGGGGTCGGCGTCCCGATGGTGCTCGTGTCGGGCCGGCTGGCCGCC
Source organism: Candidatus Nanopelagicales bacterium (assembly GCA_044224785.1). Taxonomy (GTDB): domain Bacteria; phylum Actinomycetota; class Actinomycetes; order S36-B12; family CAIYMF01; genus Longivirga. The sequence continues at coordinate 4,013 of JBGAJT010000260.1, forward strand.
GAACGGGTCACCGGCCCCGACCCGTCCTACGCCCCGACCTACCTGCGCTGAATCCGCGCGCAGGCCCCTGACCTGCGACGACGCCTCGGGGAACCGGGAGGAAACCGGACGATCCGGCCGCTCGTGAGCGACGCGGATCACCCTCCGCCCGACGGGTCGCGGTTACTGACGAGCACGAGATCGCCGGTATCCTCCGACCATGGCCACCGCTGAACCGTTCGGCGGCGGGCCCGCCGAACCGGACTCCGGTCTGGCCTTCACCCTGCGCTACGCCGTCCCCGGCCTCGTCGGCACGGCGGTCATCGCGATCGGCGCGCTGGGGGTGGGCTGGCTGCCGATCGACGGCCTCGCCGACTTCCCGCTCGTCAACACGATGCGCTACACGAGCATCGGCAACTTCGTCTCGCACGCCGCGGTGATCCTCGGTGGCGCCGTCCTGCTGCAGGCCTGGCTCGTCCTCGGGGCCGACGTGCTCGCCGGCCACATCCGCGACCTGCGCCGCCTCTGGGGCGTGCTGGCGCTGTGGACCGTGCCGCTGATCCTCGCGCCGCCGCTGTTCAGCCGCGACGTCTACTCCTACTTCGCCCAGGGCAAGCTCGTCCTCCAGAACATCGACCCGTACACCAACGGCGTCGCGTCCGTGCCGGGCTGGTACCCGGACGGCGTCGACCCGATGTGGCAGGCGACGCCGACGCCGTACGGCCCGCTCTTCCTCGCCCTCGAGCGCGGCGTCGCCGCGATGAGCGGCGACAACCCGTTCCTCGCCGTCATCGCCTTCCGGCTCCTCGCGGTCGGCGGCGTCGCGATGCTCGCCTACTACGTGCCGCGCCTGGCCTTCCACGGCGGCATCGACGCCTCGAAGGCCGTGTGGCTCGGCGTCCTGAACCCCTTGGTGCTCATGCACTTCGTGCTCGGGGCCCACAACGACGCGCTCATGGTCGGCCTCATCGTCATGGGCCTCACGCTGACGATCGAGCGCCGCCCGATCATCGACGTCGCGCTCGTGACGATGGGTGCGATGGTGAAGCCC
>JBGAJT010000261.1:0-4999 GCA_044224785.1 Candidatus Nanopelagicales bacterium
ACGGCCTGCAGGACGACGAGCGGGTCGAGCATGCTGTCGAGGGTCGCCTGCAGCCGGGCGCTCGACTCCTCGAACGCGCGGCTGGTCTCGCGCAGCGCCTGGATGTCCTGGAGCCGGCGCAGGCCGTAGCCGATGTCGGACGCGAGGTCGGCGAGCAGCGACATCTCGGTGGGGTCGAAGGCGGTCGGCTCGGACGCGTAGACCATGAGACCGCCGTGCACGACGCCGTCGACGACGACGGGGAGGCTGATCGACGACACGTAGCCGCGGTCGAGCGCCGCCTGCCGCCACGGCTCGAAGGTGGTGTCGACGGCGACGAGGTGCGCGATCCGCAGCTGTCCGGTGCGCAGGGCCTGGCCGGTGGGGCCACGGCCGGTGGGCACGCCGGCGTCCCAGTGGAACTGCTGCGTGGAGAGGTAGCCGGCCTCGTAGCCGGCCCAGGCCACGGGCTTCACGGTCCTGGCCTCGTCGTCCGCGCGCAGGCCGTACCAGGCGAAGAGGTAGCCGCCGTCGTGGACGACCGTCGCGCACACGCGGTCGAGCAGGTCGTGCTCGTCGAGCGCCGTGTTGAGCACGTGCGTCCCGTGCGACAGCGTGCTGAGCGCGCGCTGCACGTTCACCATCGACTGGTGCACCGAGCGGTCGGCGAGGTCCTCGATGCTGCCGGTGATGACGTAGCCGCCCGAGGAGTTCTCGTTGACCACGGTGTTCAGGCGGACCTTCTGACCCGTGCTCAGCACGAGGAGGTCGGAGTCGAAGGGCTCGCCGATCGTCGCCGCCTGGATCTGCTCGTCGTAGCGGGCGGCGTCGTCGGCGTCGAACACGGCGAGCACGGTCGCCTCGGGGTAGGCCCCGGCGGACGGGAGCCCGAGCAGCCGCGCGGCGTCGTCGGTGAGGTGCGTCTGCTCCGACTCGCCGTCCCAGGAGTAGCGGCCCGGCTCGTTGGCGGTGGACGGCGTGGCGGACGCCGACACGGCTGCGCCCGCGACCACGTCGGTGATGTCGACGATGCCGCCGACGAGGGGTGCTGACGGGTCCTCGACCGGATGTCGGCGGCCCTGCCACCAGAACAGCCTCGGCGGCTCACCCGTGCCGCGCACCCACACCTGGGCGTCGAGCGGCTGGCCGGTCACCTGCGCGGCGCGCGCCTTGCGTCGGAGGGACTCGCGGTCCTCCGGCGAGAGCAGGTCGAGGTGCGACTCGTCGCGCGCGGCGTTCGCGGCGTTCGCGGGCACGCCGTCCGACGCCACCGGACGCACGTCCAGCGCAGCAGCGAGCACGTCCCAGCGGAAGGACAGGAAGGCGCCCGAGCCCCCGGCGCCGCGGTCCGCGGACGTGCCCGCGCTCCGGCGACGATCCCAGGACTGGGCCACCCGCCCACGGTAGGAGGGCGGCGCACCTGGTCGCGCGGTGAACGAAGGCGTGCCTGACCCGTCCGGTCCCTAGGCTGCACGGGTGACCCCTGCCTCCTTCGACGCCGTCGACCGGCTGATGGACGAGTTCTTCGACGCGGGCGGCGCCCCCGGCCTGGCGTACGGCGTGGTCGCCGACGGGCGGCTCGTGCACGCCCGCGGTCGCGGAGAGGCCCGCCTCGGGGGCGACGTGCCCGACGCCTCGACGGTCTTCCGGATCGCGTCGATGACCAAGAGCTTCCTCGGTGCCACGGTCCTGTCGCTGCGCGACGAGGGGCGGCTCTCGCTGGAGGCGCCCGTCGCGACCTACGTGCCCGAGCTCGAGGGCGTCCGCGGGCCGACGCGCGACGCACCACTGCCGACGGTCCGCGACCTGCTGACGATGAGCGCCGGCTGGGTCACCGACGACCCGTGGGCCGACCGCAACGAGTCGATGACGCCCGCGGAGCTCGACGCCCTGCTGCGCGCCGGGCTCACCTTCGACGCGGCGCCGGGCACCCGCTTCGAGTACTCCAACCTCGGCTGGACGATCCTCGGCCGCGTCGTCACCAACGTCGCCGGCGCGCAGTTCCAGGACGTCGTGGCCGAGCGCGTGCTCACGCCACTGGGCCTGACGAGCACCGGCTTCACCCTCGACGCCGTCCCCGCGGACCGCTTGGCCGACGGGCACTTCCGCCTCGACGACGCGTGGCACGTCGAGCCGACGTCGGGGACGGGCGAGTTCGCGGCGCTCGGCGGCCTGTTCAGCACGGTCGAGGACCTCGCGGTGTGGGTGGCGACGCTGTGCGGCGCCTTCCCGGCGCGCGACGACGACGACCCGTGCGTGCCCGTGGCGCGCGCGTCGCTCCGCGAGATGCAGCAGGCGCACCGCTTCGTCGGCGTCGTGCGCGGTGCTCCCGGCGACGACCGGCTGCCCGGCGAGGCGAACGCGTACGGCTTCGGCCTCATGGTCACCGAGCACCCGCGCTTCGGGACGCTCGTGCACCACGGTGGGGGCTACCCCGGCTACGGCTCGCACATGGTGTGGCACCCGGCGAGCGGCCTCGGGGTCGTCGGGCTCGCGAACGCCCGCTACGCCGGCCCCTACCGGATGACGCGGGTCGCGCTCGCGGCGCTCCTCGAGGAGCGCGACGCGCCGGCCCGGCTGGTACGTCCGACCGCGGCCTCGACCTCCGCTCGGGCCCGGGTCGACGCGCTCGTCGAGGTGTGGGACGACGCCGTCGCCTCGGAGCTGTTCGCGCCGAACGTCGACGGCGACCTGCCGCGCGAGCGCCGCCGCGCCGACATCGCGACCGCGGTGGCGGCCGTCGGCGGGCTCACGGGTCCGGCGTACGACGTCACCGCTCACGCGGCGTCGCGGATCGTCTGGTGGCGCCCGGGCGCGCACGGGCGGCTGCGCGTCGAGGTCTGGATGACGCCGGAGAGCCCGCAGCGGCTGCAGATTCTCGACGTGCGCGGTGTGCCCGACCCGGCCGGGGTCGTCGTGGACGCGGCTCGGCGGATCGCGTCGTCGCTGCTGTCGGCCACCCCCGCCTGGCCGGCGGACGTCGCGGCCGACGGCGTCGACCACGACGCGCTGCTGGTGGAGGCGCGGCGCGCCCTGGCCGTCGGCGCGGTGGGTGAGCTCGACCCGCTGCCGACGTCGGCGGTATCGCCGTACGACGCCACCTTCGAGGTGCGCGGCGCGGAGGCGCGCGCGGCGCTCACGGTCGTCGTCGACGAGGCCACCGGCCGGGTGTCGTCCTGCCGCCTCGCGGTGAGCAGCGACGAGTGGCCGACCGCGTCGCGCACCGAGCTCAGCGACGCGGTCGAGGGCACGCTCTAGCGGAACCCGCACTCGACACGATCCCCGGCCGCGAGGTCAGACGCGGAAGTCGAGGGAACGCGTTAGCGACCCGCACTCGCCACGATCCCCGGCCGCGAGGTCAGGCGCGGCGGTCTCCGAGCAGGACCGAGACCAGCTCGCCGATGGTGTGCTCGGCCTCAGCCGGGTGGCGGAACGGCTGGTCGAGGTGGACGTCGTAGGTGTTGCGGCGACCGACCTTGGTGCGGGTGAGGTAGCCCGCGGCCTCGAGGTCGCTGACGATCGACCCGGCCGCGCGCTCGGTGATGCCGGCCGACACCGCGAGCTCGCGCAGCTTGATGTCGGGGTCCGACGCGATCAGCAGCAGCAGCCGACCGTGGTTGGTGAGCAGCGTCCACGATCGCGCGGGCTGCTGGGCGGCGCTCATCTGCCGCATCCTGCCTCATGGGTCGGTGGTCGGCGCGCGAACCCCGAGCTGCCCGCCTCGCCCGCATCCCCGCCCCGTTGTCACTGAATGTGCCATTCGTTGCTAAGAGAGCAACAATCCTTCCACTCACGCGAGCGCGACCTACCGTGAGGGCGTGACGAACGACTGGGATGGCCGGCGTTACGACGAGGTCAACGGCCTGCAGCGCTGGGTCGCCGACCAGGCGCTGGCGACGCTCGCGCTCGACGGGGCCGAGCGGGTGCTCGACGTCGGCTGCGGCGACGGGCGCGTGACCGCCGAGCTCGCGGCGCGCGTGCCGCGCGGCTCGGTGCTCGGCGTCGACCCGAGCCCGCGGATGCTCGAGGTGGCCGCCGGTCGCGTGCGTCCCGACGTCCCGAACCTGGCGTTCGCGGCCGGCAGCGCGGAGACGCTGACGTACGACGCGGAGTTCGACGTCGTCGTCTCGTTCAACGCGTTGCACTGGGTGGCCGATCTCGGACTCGCCCTGCAGCGGATCCGTGCGGCGCTGCGACCCGGGGGCACGGCGTACCTGCAGCTGGTGTGCGAGGGGGAGCGGCCGAGCGTGGAGGACGTGACCTACGCCGTGACCCGTCGCGAGCCGTACGCCGCGTGGCTCGGCGACGTGCCGCCGGCGTACCACCACCGCCACCCCGTCGAGATCGCGGCGCTCGCCCGGGCTGCCGGGCTCGAGGTCGTCGACGAGCGCGTCGACGATCTCGCGTGGGACTTCGGCTCTGCGGAGGACGTGCGCGCGTGGCTCTCGGTCGGCTTCGCCGACTGGCTGCGCCCGCTCCCCGAGGAGCTGCGCCCGCGCCTGGTCGTCCAGGCCGCCGACGACTACGCCGCGATCGTCGGGTCGCAGGGCGTGGTGCGCTTCCTGCAGCTGCGCGACCGCTTCGTCGCGATCTGATCGCGCCGCGTCGTCCGGCCGCGACGCGACGACGAGCGCCGACCCACCTGGAGGGTCGGCGCTCGCCCGTCTCGCGCTACTCGGCGGTGCCTCGCGGCAGCTGGTCGTAGGAGCGCTGCCGCTCGCTGGGCTGCGGCTCTGCCGGTTCCGAGGGTTCGACGCCGTGCTCGGCGTCGAGCTGCACGAGGGGGTCGACCTCCTCGCGCAGGTCAGCCGGACCCCAGAAGAACGTCGCGGTCCGCTTGAGCGCGTAGCCGATCGACGCGAGCGGCCCGCGGTGCTGGTCGGACATGGGCACCTCCTCCGTGAGCGGTGGAACGGGGCGCTACCCCCGTGCACCGGCCTCAACCCACCGGCAAGTCCGTGGACAGGACGGTCGCGCGGCTGGTCGGATGGCTCGGCAGGAGTCGTTCGAGTCCTGGTGG
>JBGAJT010000262.1:0-4985 GCA_044224785.1 Candidatus Nanopelagicales bacterium
GTGGGCATCAGCCAGAAGGTGGTGCCGGTGCTCCAGTGCGTGACCGACCGCCGGCCGGCCAGCCCGCGGTACCGCGCCGTGTTCGGCTACAACAACCCGGCGCCGTTCCCGGTCGCCGCCATCACCGTGCCCGACGACGCCACCGCGACGACCGGCGCCCGCGCCGTGCAGGACGGGTACACCGCCCAGGGCTGATCGCCCCGCTGCTCGTTCCCGCTGACGCCTTGACGACATTCGCTATGTGTGCTTAGTATTTCAATCACTAAGCGCACATACGAAGGAGCAGCCCATGTTCGAGTGGAGCCACACCGTCACCACCACCGCCCGTCCCGAGCAGGTCTGGCCGCTGTACGCCGACGTCGACCGCTGGCTCGAGTGGGACAACGGCCTCGAGGGCGTCACTCTCGACGGCGCGTTCGAGGTGGGGTCGTCCGGCACGCTCCAGGTCGAGGGCCAGCCCCCGCTGACGTGGACGCTCGTGGAGGTGACCGAGAACGCCTCGTTCACCGACGTCACCGAGATCCCCGGCGTCGCTACGCTCACGTTCGTGCACCGCATCGAGCCGCTGGCCCAGGGGAGCGCGATCGTGCACGAGGTGCGCATCGAGGGACCGGCCGCGGCGCAGCTCGGGCCGATGGTCACCTCCGACACCCCCGAGGCGATGCAGGCCCTCGCGCGGATCGCCGCCGGATGAGCGGTTCGCGGCACTCCGACGCGTGGGACAGCCCCGGCTTCCTGCTCTGGCACGCGACGCTGCGGTGGCAGCGCGCGATGGCCGAGGCGCTCGCGCCGTACGAGATCACCCACGTCCAGTTCGTGCTGCTCGCCTCGACGTGGTGGCTGTGCGAGCACGGCGGGCCGCCGCGCCAGCGCGACCTCGCCGAGCACGCGGGCACCGACCCGATGATGACCAGCCAGGTCGTGCGGGCGCTCGTCGCGAAGGACCTGCTCGCGCGCGAGGTCGACCCCGACGACGCCCGCGCCTGGCGGGTCCGGCCGACCGCGGCCGGCACTGACCTCGCGCGCCGCGCGATCGCCGCCGTCGAGGCTGCGGACACGGCGTACTTCGACGCCGTCCCGCAGCGCTCGCGCGCCGGGATGCTCGCCGCCCTCCGCCAGCTCGGCGGCAGGCGCGACTGACGGCAAGCGCCCCTGACGGCAACGGCCTCGCTCCTGCGGTCGCGCCCAGGGCATGCTTCGGGCGTGACCTCGAGCCCCGTGCCTCCCGACGTCCTGCCCGGCCCCCGGCTCGACCTGGTCCTGGTGACCGTCGAGCAGCTGCTGGCCCGCTCCGAGAGCGACGGCCCGGTGCCGCTGGGGTACGACGACCCCGACGACGTCCTGAACCCCGACGACTCCCCGCTGAGCTGGCGGGTGCCGCAGGTGCGCGCGGACCCGGCGAGCAACCCGTGGCTGATCCGGATCGCCGTCGACCGCGCGACCGGCGTCATCGTCGGCCAGGTCAACTTCCACGCGCCGCCCGACGACCAGGGCATGGTCGAGATCGGCTACCGCGTGAACCCGGCGCACCGCGGCCAGGGCTACGCCACCGAGATCGCGCACACGATGTGGTCCTACGCCGCGTCGCACCCCGACGTGCGCGTGCTGCGCGCCAACGTGCGCCCCGACAACGAGCCGTCGCGCCGCATCATCGAGGGCGCCGGCTTCGTGAAGATCGACGAGGAGATCGACCCCGAGGACGGCCTCGAGTTCGTCTACGAGCTCACCGCCGCCGGCTACCGCGCCCGCTTCCCCACCTGACCGACGTGCGGGACCTCAACGGCGCGAACGGAAGTACTCGCTCGGCACGCGTTCTCGGGCGAAGGCCACCAGGTCCGGCCACTGATCTGGATCGGCGAGGCCCCGCTTGGGCGTCGTCCACTGACCGCCCTTCTTCCCATCGCCCAGGCAGAGGACCAGCAGGTCGTCGCATTCGATGACGGCAGTGAACTGCGACCAGGCCAGTCGGTTCTCCTGACCCGGGCCTCGTGTCACGACCTCGCGGTCGTCCAGCGACTCGTGGAGCTCGACGTCGAGCAGCGCCGCGTTGACCCGGAAGCTGCGACCGATCGTCCACCGGCGGTCCCACATGGTCCAGCGCAGGAGCCCGTAGAGGAGCATGAAGCCACTGAGGAGCCACGGCAACGGCCCTACCTCGTCGACAGTTCCGAGCGACTGCAGGTTGAGTCCCATGGTGAGGAGCCCCAGCGCGAGGAAGATCCCGCCCTCGATGCGCGACCGCGTGCGGACGCCGCACCTGTCGAACCGGGCGAGAAAGCCCCGCACGTAGTCGTCGCGCGACGCGCGGTACGACAGCTGGAAAACTGGGCCCCCGTCCATGGCGCGATCGTCGCACGACGACACGTACGCAGACACGACCTCAGAGGGTCGTGAGCCAGGTGTCGGCTCGGGTGGCGGTCTCGGCGAGCTTGGCGGCGTGGCGGCGGACGACGTCGGAGATGCCGTCGCCGACAGGGATGCGGAAGGGGGCGTCGTCGCGCAGGACGGCGCCGACGATCGCGTCGACGCACCGCTGCGGGTCGGCGCTCGACGTCCCGTGCCAGTCGAGCCAGTGGTCGACGCCGTCCCAGGCCTCGGCGTAGGCGTCGGACGATCCCCGGTGCTCGGCGGTCTGGATCGCCTGGGAGATGGGCGTGCGGAAGGGACCCGGCTCGACGAGGTGCACGCGGACGCCGTGCGGCTTGAGCTCGGCGCGCAGCGCCTCGGACGCACCTTCGAGCGCGAACTTCGAGGCGTTGTAGGGACCCATGAGCGGGTCGCCCGCCTGCCCCGACACGCTCGACAGGTTCACGACGACGCCACGGGCCGCACGCAGCGCCGGGAGGCAGGCGCGCGTGACCGCCATCGCGCCGACCACGTTGACGTCGAGGATCCGGCGCAGCTCGCGCGACGTGAGCTCCTCCCACGGGCCGGCCATCGCGATCCCGGCGTTGTTCACCAGCGCGTCGAGCGATCCGCCGACCAGGTCGCGCAGGGTCTCGACCGCGGTGTCGTCGGTGACGTCGATCAGCGCGGTCGCCCAGGGCAGCCCCTCCGCCTCGGCGTCGGACAGGACCGTGCCGAGCACGTCCCACCCGAGGTCGTGCAGCCGCTGCGCGACCGCCCGTCCGAAGCCCGACGACGTCCCGGTGATCACTGCGCTCGGCATGGGCCCGACGCTAGTGCGCCGCCGCCGCACCGGCAGCCGTACGCCGCCCCGACGCAGCCCTCCTCCGAGACCCCCCATCCGGATGAGGGTGCCCCAGGACGCCCTAGAGGCGGCTGAGCCTCCCCACTGCATCCACAGGCACCCGCGCGATGATGCGGCGCAGCCCGCGTCGCGCGGTCGCGCCGGCGCGCTCGCCGGCCAGGGTCGGCCCGGGTGGTTCTCATGCGGACCGGTAGCCCGCTGGTCGCGGGGCTGGAACCCTGGCGCCGTGAGCCACGATCCGCACCCCTCCTCCGCCGCCGTCGCCTACCGCGGTGCGGCCGAGCTCGCCGCCGACCTCGACGCGGGCACGACCACGTCGGCGGCCACCGTGCGCACGCTGCTCGACCGGATCGCCGCGGTCGACGGAGTCGAGGGCACCGACATGCGCGCGGTGCTCGCCACGAGCCACGACGCGCTCGAGCAGGCGGAGCGCCTCGACGCCGAGCGCGCAGCAGGGACGGTCCGCTCGCCGCTGCACGGCGTACCCGTCCTGGTGAAGGACAACATCGAGGCGATCGGCCTGCCGGCGACGGCGGGATCCCTTGCGCTGCAGGGCCGGACGGTGCAACGCGATGCGCCGCTCGTGACGCGGATGCGCGACGCCGGGCTCGTCGTCCTCGGCTCGACGAACCTGTCGGAGTGGGCCAACCTCCGCTCGTCGCACTCGACCAGCGGGTGGTCCGGGGTGCGCGGGCTCACCGGCAACCCGTGGGCGCTCGACCGCAGCGCCGGCGGCTCGTCGTCGGGCTCCGGCGCGGCGGTGGCGGCCGGCTACGCGCCGCTGGCCATCGGCACCGAGACCGACGGCTCGATCGTCTGCCCCGCGTCGCTCAACGGGGTCGTCGGCATCAAGCCCACCGTCGGCCGCGTCCCCGCCCAGCACGTCGTCCCGATCTCGGCGAGCCAGGACGTGCCCGGCCCGATGGCCCGGTCGGTGCGCGACGCCGCCCTGCTGCTCGACGTCCTCACCGGCAGCACCGACCATGCCGGCGCGGTGGGCGAGCTGAGCGCCGGCGGCCTGCGCGTGGGCGCGGTCCCCGAGTGGGTGACCGAGCACGGCGTCACCGATGCCCTGTACGCCGACGTGCTGGAACGGCTGCGTGCCGCCGGGGTCGCCGTGGTCGAGGTGCCGCCGGTCGACGCGGCGGGCGCCGACCTCGACGAGCTGACCGTGCTGCTCTGCGAGTTCGTCGACGAACTCGGCGCCTACCTCGCCGGTCGCCCCGGCGACGGGGTGCGGTCGATGGCCGACGTCGTCGCGTTCAACCGCGACCACCCCGAGGAGCTCGCGCACTTCGACCAGGACTTCCTCGAGATGGCGCTCGCCTCGGGCGGACGGGCGTCGGCCGACTACGCGCCCGCGCGCGCCCGCTGCCTGCACTGGGCGGTCGACCAGGTGCTCGCGCCCGCGCTCGCCCAGGGGGTCGACGTCCTCGTCGGGCCGACCTACGCGCCGGCCTGGAAGAGCGACCTGGCCCTCGGCGACCAGCGCCACGCCGGCCGAGTCGTAGCCGCGGTACTCGAGGCGCTTCAGGCCGTCGACCAGGATCGGCGTCGCCTCGCGCGGGCCGACGTACCCGACGATGCCGCACATCGTCTACTCGCCGCCGTCCGCGGAGTCGGCGCCATCGGCGGCGTCGGCGGAGTCGTCGAGGTCATCGAGGTCGTCGGCCACAGCCGTCACCGTACCGAGCCGGGTACCTTCGGCCGCCATGCAGCCGTCCCCTCATGCCCCCACCGTCCCTGCGGCGCCCGGCGAGGTGCTCCGACGCCA
>JBGAJT010000263.1:0-4977 GCA_044224785.1 Candidatus Nanopelagicales bacterium
TACGTTCCCGTAAGTATACCCGTGGGTAACCTACGGTCAAGTAAGTTACGTGCGCTCGACCAGCGGGAGGCTGCGCAGGCCGCGCTCGAGCTGCCAGGACAGGTACGCCGCGATCAGCCCGGACGCCTCGCGCCGGTGGCGCTGGTCGCTGGCGTCGGCCACCGTCCAGTCGCCCGCGAGCAGGGCGCCGAGCAGGGACATCGTCTCCGGGGCCGGGGCCGCCGAGCCGGGCTGGCGGTCGGCCGCGCAGAGCGCTCCTCCGGACGGGACGCTGAACGCGCGGTGCGGGCCGGGGGCGCCGCAGCGGGCGCAGGCGTCGAACGACGGCGCCCAGCCGGCGACCGAGAGCGACCGGACGAGGTAGGAGTCGAGCACGAGCGAGGAGTCGTGCTCCCCCGACACCAGCGCCCGCAGCCCGCCGACGAGCAGGAGGTACTGCTGCACCGAGGGCTCGCCCTCCTCGGGCGTGAGCCGCTCCGCCGTCTCGAGCATCGCCTGGCCCGCGGTGTAGCGGGCGTAGTCGTGCACGAGGCGGGCGCCGTAGGACGCGATGGTCTCGACCTGCGTGACGCCGTCGAGCGTGCGGCCGGTGTAGAACTGCACGTCGACGTGCCCGAAGGGCTCGAGGCGCGCGCCGATGCGCGACGACGTACGACGGACGCCCTTGGCGACGGCGCGCACCCGGCCGTGGTCGCGCGTGAGCAGCGTGACGATGCGGTCGGCCTCGCCCAGCTTCTGGGCGCGCAGGACGACGCCCTCGTCGCGGTAGAGGCTCACCGGCCCATTCTCACCCGAGCCACCCACGACGCAGGCTCCCGACACCCGCCTGCTCGCCGTGGCACCCCGTGCGGATGCCCGGCGGCCGGTACGGTCGAGCGCGAGGAGGCACCACGTGGACGAGCGCAGCACCGCCGAAGCCGATCCGGACGCGCCCGCCGAGGCCACCGGCCTGATCGGCAGCCTCGCGCGGCCGATGACGGTGCAGTTCGAGCCGCGGGCGTTCCGCAACGCCGTCGTCTGGGTCTTCCTGATCTTCATCGGCTACCGCATCGCCTCGTGGATCTGGGACTCCACCGGCGGCTTCGTGTTCATCATGCTGCTGGCCTGGCTGCTCTCGATCGCGATGGAGCCGGCCGTGGCGTGGCTGGCCGACCACGGGTGGCGCCGCGGGCTCGGCACCGGCGTCGTGCTGCTCGGGATCTTCCTGGGCGGGATCGCCTTCGTGGCCATCTTCGGCAGCCTGTTCGCGACGCAGACCGCCGAGCTCGTCAAGTCGGTGCCCGACCTGCTGGTGAAGATCGCGGAGTGGGTCAACGACCGCTTCGGGACGAGCTTCGACCCCACCCACATCCTCGACTACTTCAACCTCAACGCCTCGACCATCGCCACCATCGGCAGCGACCTCGCCGGCGGCGTGCTCGGGATCCTCGGCATCGTCTTCGGCGGTCTGTTCGACCTCATCACGATGCTGGTGTTCTCGTTCTACTTCTCCGCCGAGGCGCCGCGCATCCGGCGCGTGGTCGGGTCGTGGCTGCCGCAGCGCCACCAGAAGGTGTTCCTCACCGTGTGGGACATCGCGGTGGTGAAGACCGGCGGGTTCGTCGTGTCGAAGGTCGTCCTCGCGACGATGTCGGCGTTCTTCCACTCGCTGTTCTTCTTCCTCATCGACATCCCGTACTGGCTGCCGATGGGCATCTTCGCCGGTGTCGTGAGCCAGTTCATCCCGACGATCGGCACCTACATCGGCGTCGCGATCCCCGCAGTGTTCGCGGCGTTCAACGACCCGTGGGACGTCGTCTGGATCATCGCGTTCGCCAGCGTCTACCAGCAGATCGAGAGCTACGTGTTCACCCCGCGCGTGAGCCGCGCGACGATGGACGTGCACCCCGCGATCGCGCTGGCCTCGGTGTTCGTCGGCGTCGGGCTGTTCGGACCCATCGGCGCCATCATCGGCATCCCGCTGGCCGCGGCGATCATCGCGGTCATCGAGACCTACGGTCAGCGCTACGACCTCCTCCCCGAGCTGCGCGCGCGGACCAAGGGCGAGAAGTCCGGCACCGACGACCCGCTCGTCGACGAGCACGTCGAGGTGCCCGCGAACACCAAGCTGTCCAAGCTCGAGGACACCGAGCTCGCCGCGCGCGAGCGCGCCGACGCCATCGCCGACTCGGAGGAGGAGGGCTGACCCTCCCGGTCATGGACCACCTCGACCTGCTGCGCCGGCTCGACCGCTACCTCGACACCGTCCCCCGCGCTGCCGCAGGCACGGCCGACGCCGGACCGCTGCGCGCCTTCCTCTCGCGCGCGCCGTGGCCCTACTACGCGCGACCGCGGCCGGAGCTCGACCTCGCCGGCGACGGATCGATCACCGTGGCCGACGTCGAGGCCGCCGCGCAGCTGCTCGTGGACCACGGGTCCGAGGTGTCCTTCGAGTGGGTGCACGAGCTCGTGCCGTCGTTCGCCGCCACCCTCGAGACCGCCGGGTACGCCGTCACGCTCCATCCGCTGCTCGCCCTCGAGGTGCCCGAGCCGCTGCCGCCGACGCCGCACGCGGTGCTCCTCGCCGCGGGCGACCCGCGCTTCCGCGACGCGCTCGCCGTCGCCGAGATCGCCTTCGCCGCAGCAGGTACGGCGATCGGCGAGCAGGGGGTCGAGGCGCGCGACGCGACGGTTATGCCCGACGGACAGCTCGAGCACCTCGCCGGCCGCGTGGCCGACGGCTCCGCCGCCATGGTGGCCGTCGTCGACCCGGTCGACGGTGTCGTCGCCTCCGGCAGCCACGTCCCGGTCGACGGCGTCACCGAGGTGATGGGCGTGGCCACGCTCCCGACCCACCGTCGCCGGGGACTGGCGGCCGAGGTGGTCGCGCGCCTGCTCGTCGACGCCGACGAGCGCGGGTGCCGTCTCGCGCTGCTCTCGGCCGCCGACGACGACGTCGCCCGCGTCTACGAGCGCCTCGGGTTCGCGCGCGTCGGGCACGCCGGCGCCGCGATACCGCTCCCGCGGGGCTGACGGCTCACGACCTGCTCACGTTCTGGGCGCCGGGCTCCAGACCGTCTCGGCGCGACGCCGATCACGTCACCACGAGGCAGGTGGAGGAGGCGACGGAGATGGTCGAGCAGGGCACGCTCCTCGAGCGCGACGTGTCCGAGGTCGTCGCCGCGGTCTGGATCGCCTACTGGCACCGGCTGGGCTGGGAGGTCGACGGCGAGCCGGTCGTCGTCGGTCACCACGTCGCCGGCCACGAGGTGCTCGACTACCACCTGCGCGCCGCGCACCCCGGCGCGGTCGTCCCGTCCGTGCACGCGGCGTACGACCACCACGCGCTGGCGGCCTAGGGCTCCCGAGCGCTAGAACCCCAGGCGGCGCAGCTGGCGCGGGTCCTGCTGCCAGTCCGGCGCGACCTTGACCCGAAGGTCGAGGTGCACGCGCACCCCGAGCAGCGCCTCGATCTGACGGCGCGACGTCGTGCCCACCTCGCGCAGCCGGCCGCCCTTGTGGCCGATGACGATGCCCTTCTGGCTGTCGCGCTCGACGTAGAGCGAGGCGTGGATGTCGAGCATCGGGTCGTCGGCGGGCCGGTCCTCGCGCGGGATCATCTCGTCGACGACGACGGCGATGGAGTGCGGCAGCTCGTCGCGCACGCCCTCGAGCGCGGCCTCGCGGATCAGCTCGGCCACCATCACCGCCTCGGGCTCGTCGGTGAGCTCGCCGTCGGGGTAGAGCGGCGGACCCTCCGGCAGCAGGGCGACGAGGAGGTCGGCGAGCAGCGACACCTGGTCGCCCGCGACCGCCGACACCGGCACGACCTCGGCCCACTCGATGCCGGCCTTCTGCCCCAGCGCGGCCACCTCGAGCAGCCGCTGGCCGACGACGTCGTGCGGCACGAGGTCGGTCTTCGTCACCACCGCGACCTTGGGCGTGCGCCGCGCAGCCGCGAGCTCGCTCGCGATGAACCGGTCGCCGGGACCGATCGGCTGGTCGGCGGGCAGGCAGAAGCCGATGACGTCGACCTCCGCCCATGTCTCGCGCACGAGGGCGTTGAGCCGCTCGCCGAGAAGGGTCCGCGGCTTGTGCAGCCCCGGGGTGTCGACCAGCACGAGCTGCGCGTCGTCGCGGTGCACGATGCCGCGCACGGTGTGGCGCGTGGTCTGCGGCTTGCTCGACGTGATGGCGACCTTCTCCCCCACGAGGGCGTTGGTCAGCGTGGACTTGCCGGCGTTGGGGCGACCGACGAAGCAGGCGAAGCCGGAGCGGTGGTCGGTCACGTCGGCAATCCTCCCCCGAGCGCATCCGCCTCGGCGACCCGGCCGCCGCGCCGCGCCGACACGACACCCTGCAGGGCGAGCCCTGCCAGCACGAGCGAGGCACCGACCCAGCCCAGCGGTGCCAGCGACTCGCCGAGGACGACGACGCCGAGCAGGGTCGCCACCACCGGCTCGGCGAGCACCAGCGTCGTGACCGGTCCCGCGGGCAGGTGGCGCAGACCACGGCCGAAGAGCACGTAGGCGAGCGTCGTCGTCGCGAGCCCCAGCCACAGCGCCATCACCAGGCCCGAGGGCGTCGCGAGCCACGCGAGCGGCTGGGTGAGCAGCAGCGGCAGGAGCACGAGGCCGCCGAGGAGGAACGCCGCGGTCATGACGTCGTCGCTGCGGTGGCCCTCGGTGATGAGGTGCTTCGCGCCGACCGTGTAGACGGCGTAGCCCAGGCCGGAGCCGAGTGCGAGGAGCAGACCGCGTCCGTCGGTGCCGGGTGCGGACGCACCGCTGCCCACGAGCAGCGCGAGGCCGACGACGCAGACGGCGGTCGCGACCACCCACGACGCCGCGGGCCGCTCGCGCAGGAGCACCCACGACAGCAGCCCGGTGAACACCGGTCCGCTCCCGATGGTGATGAGCGTGCCGAGCGCGACGCCCGCGAGGTGCACCCCGCTGAAGAAGAGCGCCTGGTAGACGGCGGTCATCAGCCCCGCGCACA
>JBGAJT010000264.1:0-4970 GCA_044224785.1 Candidatus Nanopelagicales bacterium
CGGCGCACGCGGCGTCGCCCGTCAGCTTCTGCCAGCGCTCGACACCGGCGCCGCTGAAGCCGAGCGACACGAAGAACGCCGAGCCGCGCTGCGGGTCGGAGCCGACGTCGGCCGACGACACGAGGTCGCCCGTGATCGACGCGGGGCCGAGCTTGAGCACACCGCCCTGGTCGTCGGCGATCACCCGGCTGCCGTCGGGCGATGTGCCGGTCGCGGTGCCGGGCTCGACCGCCGCGAGCACCGGGTGGAAGGTCAGCTGCGCGGTGCGGCCGATGGTGTCCGCGGCCTCGCGCGGGTCCTGCACGCCCGGCAGCTCGACGATGATCCGGGTGTCGCCCGAGCGCGCGAGGGTCGGCTCCGAGACGCCGAGCGCGTCGACGCGCTTGCGCAGCACCTCGACCACGCGGTCGGTCGACTCGGCGTCGGCCCGGACGGTTCCGGTGTCGCGCGTCTCCAGGACGATCTGGGTTCCGCCGCGCAGGTCGAGGCCGAGCCGCACCGGGCTGGTGAGCGCCACGAACGCGGCGGCGACGAGCACCACCGCGGCCGCGAGCGCGCGGACCAGCCCGGCACGGCTGCCGGGGCTCGAGCTGGTGCGGTCGTCGGGCCGGCTCACCGGGTGCAGGCGACGCAGAACCGGCCGGCCGGCCGGATCTCGAGCCGGTCGAGCGGGATCGCCGTGCGGCACCTGCCGCACACGCCGTAGGTGCCGGCGTCGATGCGGGCGAGCGCGTCGGCGACGTCGATCGCCGTGCGCTCGGCCGTGTCGAGCGAGTGCAGCGCCGTCATCAGCGGCGCCTGCACGTCGGGGTCGGTCAGGCTGAAGTCCTCGCGCAGCTCGGCCAGCGTCGCGCGGGCCGAGCGCATCTGGTCGTCGAGGTCTGCGGCGAGCTGCGCGAGCGCCATGCGGAGGCGGTCGAGGTCGGTGCCGGACAGCGTCGCGGCGCTGTCGGGGCGGGCAGGGCTGGGGACGGACAGGCTCATGAGGTCTCCTCGGAGCACGACGTACGTGGGAAGGCCGGTCTCGCCGATGAGGGGCGACCGGGGGGTCGTGAGGATGTGCGGCGGCTGCTCGTGGCAGCGGTCGCGGCGGCTCGCTTAGAGGGCGAGGGCCGGCGGGGCGCGCGCGGCGAGGGCGCGGCGCCAGGCCGTGGCGGTCGAGCGTCGACAGGCACGGCGCACGCCGAGGGCGAGCGCGGCCGCAGCGAGGAGAAGGAGCGCCGCGGCGACCGCCCAACCGGCGGGATACGGGGTCGGGGTGCGGTCGTGACCGGTCGTGCGTGCAGCCGAGGGCTGCGTGCTGCGGACCTCGTCGCCGACCGTGGAGGTGGGCGCGGCGAGCCGCGTGCCGACGGTCGAGGCGTCGTGCGACGACACCGCGGGCGCGACGCCGGCGGGCGCGGCGACGGCCGCTCCGCCGAGGAACGCGAGCAGGCCGAGCAGCGCAGCCACGAGGGCTGCGCGACGGGTGCTCGAGGCGTTCACCCGTCCAACGTACGTGAGGAACCGCGCGAGGTCGACCACGATCGTCGACGCGTGCGCCGTCCGTGCAGGTCAGAGCCCTCCCGCCGGGCTCGACATTTCGACAGGCACGCCGTGGTCCGGCAGGATCCGAACATGGCCGGGAGCGGAGCGACGAGCGGGCGCAGCGCGTGGCTGCCCGTGATCGCCCCGGTCGCCGGGGTCGTCGTGCTCGCCGCCGTGTGGGGCCGGACCCTTCCCGCGGTCGTGGCCGCGCTCGCGGCGCTCGCACTCGCGGGAGCGGTCCTCGCAGCCGTGCACCACGCGGAGGTCATCGCCCACAAGGTCGGGGAGCCGTTCGGCTCGCTCACGCTCGCGGTCGCCGTCACGGTCATCGAGGTCGGCCTGATCCTCACGCTGATGTCGTCCGGCGGTGACAAGACCGCAGGCCTCGCACGCGACACCGTCTTCGCCGCCGTGATGATCACGTGCAACGGCATCCTCGGGCTCTCGCTGCTGACCGCGGCCCGTCGTCACGGGATCGCGCTCTTCAACGCCGAGGGCAGCGGAGCGGCGCTCGCCACCGTCGCAACCCTCACCACGCTCACGCTGGTGCTGCCGACGTTCACCACGAGCGTCCCGGGGCCGGAGTTCAACGGCGTGCAGCTCGCGTTCGCGGCCATCGCGTCGGCGGTGATCTACGGCGTCTTCGTGGTCACCCAGACCGTGCGGCACCGCGACTTCTTCCTCCCCGTCGCGATCGACGACGAGGACGACGCCGACGAGCACGCCGAGCCGCCGAGCGGTCGTGCCGCGCTCTCGAGCCTCGGACTGCTGCTGCTCTCCCTCGTCGTCGTGGTCGGGCTGGCGAAGGTCGAGTCGCCGTTCATCGAGGACGCCGTAGCTTCCGCGGGGCTCCCGCAGGCCGTCGTCGGTGTCGTCATCGCGCTGCTCGTCCTGCTGCCGGAGTCGCTCGCGGCCTACCGCGCCGCGCGGCGCAACCGCACGCAGGTGTCGGTGAACCTCGCGCTCGGGTCGGCGATGGCGAGCATCGGCCTCACCATCCCGGCGATCGCCGTGGCGTCGCTCTGGCTCGACGGCAAGCTGCTGCTTGGCCTCGGGTCGACGCAGCTCGTGCTCTTCGCGCTCACGATGGTGGTCGGCGCGCTCACCGTCGTACCCGGCCGCGCCACGCGCCTGCAGGGCGCGGTGCACCTCGCCATCCTCGCCGCGTTCCTCGTCCTCGCCGCCAGCCCCTGACCCGTCCGCCCAGCACGACGTCACTGCCCGAACGCACGGGTTCTGGGCGATATCCCGTGCGTCCGACCAGTGACGTGACTAGGCCACGGCGGAGAAGGGCCGGGTGCGCACGTCGCGCTGGGCGACCACCAGGTGCAGGGCGACGCCGAGCGCGCCGCTGACGACGTACGCCGCGTTCGCGTCCCAGCCGGCCAGCGCCAGGTAGGCGCCACCGACGGCCGCGGCGAGCAGCGCCTGCGGTCGGCTCGGCTGCAGGATCTGCGGGACCTCGCCGCGCAGCACCGACACGAGCACCCCGCCGCCGACGGCGGAGATGACGCCGACGAGCACCGCCGGCAGCGCCGGTACGCCGTGGGTGCTCGCGGTGGCGGTACCGGTGATCGCGAACAGCGCGAGCGCCACGGCGTCCAGCGACTCGAGCAGCCGCGGCAGCCGCTGCGCCGCCGGAGCGGCGAGCCGGGCGAGCGGGACGGCGACGAGGGTGGCGAGCACGGGCCACGGCGTACGCAGCGACTGCGCCGGCAGGCCGAGGAGCACGTCGCGCAGGAAGCCGCCGCCGAGACCCATGACGAGGGCGAAGGTGACGACGCCGACGACGTCCCAGTGGCGGGACTCGTCGAGGTAGCCGTGCAGCGCGCCCACGAGCGCGTTGACGACGATGGTCAGCATCGCGAGCCAGAGCGGGGTGGAGAGAGCCAGGTCGGTCATCGGGGCACCTTCGAGCGAGGACGGATCCTCCCCGCTCTGTTTCTGATACCTGAGAGGTTCCGGCGCTCGCGCGCCTTGCTCCATCGGTGGGCCCCACAGCGGGCCGCTCTCCAGAGGTGCCTTCCCGCTGCGGTACCGGTGCCTGAGAGATTCCCGGGGAGGGGTTGCTCCTACGGCGCCCGCGTCGTGCGGGTCTCTCCCGCAGCGAGTCGATCGGCTCTTCGGTTGTGCGACCAGGGTACGTCGTGCTGCCGACCCGCGACGAACCGCGGTCCGCCACCAGGAACACCGGCGTACCGTCGCCGCATGACCGACGACCACGAGGCACTGCGCCGCCTGGTCGAGGAGGAGGGCGACGAGGACGCCGCCGCGACCCTCGCCGAGCAGGCCGTGCTCGACGGCGACACCGGCACCCTGCGCTTCCTGCTCGACAACGGCAGCGAGCGCTCGGGCGACCTGCTCGCCGCGCTCGCCGCGGAGGCCGGCGACGTCGGCACCCTCAAGGAGCTCGTCGACGCCGGCAACGAGGACGCCGCCGACCGGCTCACCGCGATCGCCGTCGCCGCGGGCGACGAGGACCTGCTCGACTGGCTCGTCGACGCCGGCCACGAGCGGGCCGCCGACCGGTGGGCCGAGATCGGCTCAGCGCGAGGCGATCTGGACCTCGTGCAGCGCATGGCCGACGAGGGCAGCGAGGTCGCGGAGCGCCTCCTCCGCAGCGGCGACTGACGCCGGCGGGCCCTCCCGCGCCGGATCGCCGGCCCGGCAAGGCGCACGACCCGGAGCCGGACGGGCTGCTCCGGACCTGGACAGCGGGTTCGCCGGACGCGAAGAGTGTCGCCATGTCCTTCGTGAACCCCGGCTTCCACGGGCGGCGCCGCGACGCCTCCGACCGCATCCCGCCGGGGCAGTACCGCACCGACGACTTCCCGGTGCTGTCCGCAGGGCCCACCCCCAACGTGCGGGCCGAGAGCTGGCGGTTCACCGTCGCCACCGAGGGCGGCGTCGTCCACGAGTGGTCGTGGGACGAGCTGCTGGCGCTGCCGCGCGAGACGCCGACGGCCGACATCCACTGCGTCACGAAGTGGTCGAAGCTCGACACGACGTGGGAGGGCGTCTCGCTCGACACCCTCCTCGAGGACGTCGAGACCGCGGCCGACTACGCCCTCGTGCACAGCTACGGCGGCTACACCACCAACCTGCCCCTCGTGGACCTTCTCCGCGACGACGTCCTCTTCGTCCACACCCACAACGGCGAGCCGCTGTCGAAGGACCACGGCTGGCCCATGCGTCTCGTCGTCCCCCACCTCTACTTCTGGAAGAGCGCGAAATGGGTCGGCGGCCTCCAGTTCCTCTCCAGCGACCGCCCCGGCTTCTGGGAAACCTACGGTTACCACATCTACGGCGACCCCTGGCGCGAGGAACGCTACAGCTAAAAGGTCAGCGCTGAGCGCCATGGGCCCGCGGGATGGCGGGCCCGTGGCATCCCGGCCCACTTTTCTCCTTTCTCCTTTCTCCTTCCTCTCGTTCATCCGGTGCTC
>JBGAJT010000265.1:0-4908 GCA_044224785.1 Candidatus Nanopelagicales bacterium
GCCGAGATGGGTGAGTTGGATCATGACGGCCGTGCCGTGCTCGTGGCAGGCATCCGTCATGTCCTTCATCCAGGGAACGACCTCATCCTTGTAGGCGAGGATGTTGTTGAACACCACGACGATGCAGAACGTCGCGTGACCGAGGATGACGGTCAGCAGGCCGAAGCTGATACCGAGCGGCACGAGCACGGTGTTGAACGACGAGTTCAGCGCGATACCCGTGACGATGCCGGGCAGCGCGATCGGCAGGATCACCAGGAAGCTGATCGGCTGCTTGCCGAAGAAGTCGTAGCGGGCGACCGCGAACGCGATCATGCCGCCGAGCAGCAGCGCGATGAGAGTCGCGCCGGTCGCAGCCTTGATCGACGTGAGCAGCGCCGAGCGGACGCCCTCGTTCGTCGCAGCCTTCTGCCACCACTCGGTGGTCCACGAGGTCGGCGGCCAGGAGAACACCTTCGACGCGTTGAAGGAGTTCACGAGGACGACGACGAGCGGGAAGTAGATGAACACCAGCACCGCCGCGGCGATCACGCCGAGGACGATGCGGGTGGAACGGGTCAGTGTCATCGCTTGCGGCTCACAGGTTCTCGAGCGCGCCGGTGCGACGCACCGCGAGCAGGTAGAGGATGATCACGGTCACGGGGAAGAGCGCGGCGGCCGCGGCGAGCGGCAGGTTGTTCGCGACCCCGACGTTGTCGTAGATGATGTTGGCCCACATCTGGGTGGGGCCTCCGACGATCTTCACCATGATGTAGTCGCCGAGCGTCAGCGAGAAGGTGAAGATCGAGCCGGCCACCAGTGACGGCACGAGCAGCGGCATCACGACCGAGCGGAACGTGTGGCCGGCCGACGCCCCGAGGTCGGCCGACGCCTCGAGCAGCGAGTCGGGCAGGCGCTCGAGACCGGCGTAGACCGGGAGCACCATGTAGGGCAGCCAGAGGTAGGCGAGCGAGAACACGAGCGCCACCAGGCCGAGGCCGGGGCCGTCGAGGCCGAGCGGCGCGAGCATCCAGTCGATGACTCCGTTGTTGATGAACATCGTCTGCATCGCGTAGCCCTTGACCAGGTACCCGGCCCAGAGCGGCATCGTGACGGCGACGACGATGGCGTAGCGGGCGGCGCGGCTGCGGACCACCTTCGCGGCGAAGAACGCCAGCGGCACCGCGAGCACCATGTCGATGACCGTGACGGCCACCGCGATCAGCACGGTCCGCAGGGCGACCTGCCAGTAGACCGAGCCGGTCAGCAGCTTCTGGAAGTTCTCCAGGGTCGGCTGCTTGATGAGGGAGCCGGTGAACGAGTCGGTCGTCCAGAACGCCGCGACGAACATGATCGCGAGCGATCCGAGGTAGAGCACGACGAGCCAGAGGAGCGGAGCCGACAGCAGTCCAGCCAGGCGCAGCTTCGGCCGCCGGTAGAGGTAGTCGGCGACGCCCGACGACGGGCCCCCGTCCTGGGGGCCCGTCGTCGGGAGGGTCGTCTGGACCGTCACATCAGCCCTTGATCTCGGTCCACGCCTGCACCCAGGCCGCGTAGTCCTTGCAGATGTCACCGCGACCGTCGAGGCAGTTCTTGGTCGGGGTCGTCCAGTACGAGATCGAGTTGGCGTACGCCGCGTCGAGCGCGTGGAACTGCGTGCAGAAGTTCTTGTCCGACGTCTTCTCGCACGCGAGGGTCTGGGCCGGCGCCTCGCCGAACCACTCGGCGACCTGCGCGTTGGCGGAGGGCGAGATGATGTAGTCCATCCACTTGTACATGCAGTTCGGGTGGGCGGCCTTGGTCGCGATCATCCAGGTGTCCGACCAGCCGGTCGCACCCTCGGTGGGCACGAACGAGTCGACCTTGACCTTGCCCTCGCCGTTGATCAGGTTCACGTTGATCTGCCAGGCGGTGCCGAGCACGGTCTCCTGCGCCCCGAACGAGTTGACCTCGTCGGTGTAGGCGGCCCAGTACTTGCTGATGATCCCGCGCTGCTGCTTGAGCAGGTCGACCGCCGCCGCGAACTGGGTGTCGTCCAGCGCGTAGGGGTTGGTGATCTTCAGCTCGGGCTTCGTCTTCGACAGGTACAGCGCCGCGTCAGCGATGTAGATCGGCGAGTCGTAGGCCGTGATCTTGCCCTTGTACGGCGAGTTCGCGTCGAACACCGCGGCCCACGAGGTCGGAGCCGGCTTCACGACGGCCGTGTTGTAGGCCAGCACGTTGGCGCCCCAGCCGTGCGGGATGCCGTACATCTGGCCGTTCACGGAGTTCCACTGCTTGTCCTTGAGGAAGTCCGAGACGGTCTTGTAGTTGGGCACCAGGTCGGTGTTGACCGGCGCGACGTCGCCGCCGTAGATCAGGCGCAGCGTGGCGTCGCCCGACGCCGAGACGCCGTCGTACTGACCCGTCTTCATGAGGGTCACCATCTCGTCGGACGTGTTGCCGATCTTGACGTTGACCTTGCAGCCGGTCTGGTCCTCGAACGGCTTGACCCAGTTCACGTTCGGGTCGGTCGAGCCGTTCTCGGCGTAACCGGCCCACGCGATGATGTTGAGCGCACCCTCGCCCGCGCCCACGGACGTCGCCGCGGTACCTGCCGGGGGGTTGGGGCGCGCCGTGCTGCCACCGCTGCTGGAGCCGCCGCCGCTGCTGCTGCTGCCGCAGGCCGAGGCCAGCAGCAGAACGGCACCCGCGAGGGCCGTCACCGAAAGCTTGCGCGAGATCCGCACGAGCGTCCTCCTGTCTCCTTCATCACCCCGCGGCGCGACGCCGGGGGAACCTCGAGCGCGTCAGGCGACGCGGTACTCGTGCTCGCGGCGCCACACCAGGCGCACGCGCGACCCGCGCAGACCCGCGACGTCGGACGACGACGTGTGCGTGTTCTGCTGCAGCGCGACCAGCGAGCCGCCGGCGTCGAGCTCCACCACGAAGCGCGTGGCGTCGCCGACGTAGACCACCTCGGACACGGTGCCGTCGGCGCCGTGCTCGCCGTCGCCGTTGGCCGAGCCCGGGTCGACGATGCGGATCTTCTCCGGCCGCACGCTGAAGACGCCGTCCAGGCCGAGCACCGAGCGCGACGCGTCGCCGCGCAGCAGGTTCGACGTCCCGACGAAACCCGCGACGAACTCCGACGCCGGGTGCTCGTAGACCTCGGACGCCGTGCCGACCTGCTCGATGCGCCCGGCGCTGAAGACCGCGATGCGGTCGCTCATCGTCAGCGCCTCCTCCTGGTCGTGGGTCACGAACACGAAGGTGATGCCGACGTCGCGCTGGATCCCCTTGAGCTCCACCTGCATCTGCTCGCGCAGCTTGAGGTCGAGCGCGCCGAGCGGCTCGTCGAGGAGCAGGACCTTGGGGCGGTTCACCAGCGCGCGGGCGAGGGCGACGCGCTGGCGCTGGCCGCCCGACATCTCGGCGGGCTTGCGCGCGCCGTAGCCGTCGAGGCGCACCGAGTCGAGCGCCTCGGCCGCGCGCGCCCGCCGCTCGCTCTTGGTGACTCCCTTCACCTTGAGGCCGTACTCCACGTTCTCCGCGACCGTGAGGTGCGGGAAGAGCGCGTAGTCCTGGAAGACGGTGTTGACGTCGCGGCGGAAGGGCGGGAGCTGCGAGACGTCGCTGCCGGCGAGCTCGATGGACCCCGACGTCGGCAGCTCGAAGCCCGCGATCATCCGCAGCACCGTCGTCTTGCCCGAGCCCGAGGGCCCGAGCAGCGTCAGGAACTCGCCGTCGGCGATGTCGAGGTCGACCGAGTCGACCGCGACGACGTCGCCGAAGGTCTTGCGCAGGGCGCGCAGCCTGATCGCGGGCGCGGCCGTCGTCGCGTCGGAGGTCATGGCACCTCGGGAGCGGTTCGGGGACGACGTCCGGAGCGGGGGGCGACCCCGGACGGCGAGCGCGGACCGGCCTCCCCCGCCGACCCGCTGTGCGGGCGTCACCTTAGGGGACGCTCAGTGGTCTACGGCAAGGAAAGGTTCCGAATTCGTCGCGATCGTGACCAAACCGTACGAATTCAGTCGTGAGCGGACGCTTCGACGAACGACTATCCGGTGACCGACGGTGCCGGCGACCCCGGCGACCCCGGCGGCCCGTCACCCTTCCCGGCGATCCGGGCGAGCTCACCGCGCCGGACGCCGACGTCGCGCGGAGCCTCGATCCCGAGCCGGACCAGGCCGTCCCGGGAGTCGAGCACCGTGACGACGATCCGGTCGTCGAGGACCACGGTCTGACCTTCGGCGCGTGCGAGAACCAGCACGTCGACCTCCTGTGCGCATCCCCTACGCGAGTGTCGCGAGGAGCGGGCCGCGCACGCCCGCCGCCGCCACCCACACGGACGTCGGCCGAACGGCGCGCATGCCCCACCCGCGCAGCGCTTGCAACCGCACCCGGGCAGCGCCACGCTGAACGTCGGCCATGACCCAGCCATGGCCGACTCCGCGGGGCGAGGGGGCTGAGGTGACCGGCCGTGTCGACCATCCCGGCCTGTCGACCGCTGCCACCTGGGAGCGTTACCGCCTGATCGCCGACTCCTCGCGCGACGTCGTCGTCCTCAACGACCTCGAGGGCCGCATCGTGTGGGTCCAGCCGACCATCGAGCGCCTCCTGGGCTGGGCGCCCGAGGAGGTCATCGGCCGTCTCGGTCGCGAGTTCGTCCACCCCGACGACCTGGAGACGATGCTCGCCGCCCGTCAGGACGTCGTCGAGCGCGATCAGGATGTCGACGGGCTCGTCCTGCGCTACCGGACCAAGCGCGGCACCTGGCACGAGTGCGCGGTCCACGGCCAACCCCGCCTGGACCCCGTCACCGGCGACGTTCTCGGCGGCTTGTTCATCCTGCGCGACGATGCGACGCAGATCGCCACCCTGCGCGTTGCGGGAGCCGCTGATCCAGTTCCACAGTTGAACAAGTACGGCGGCAGCCTGTATGCCTAC
>JBGAJT010000266.1:0-4901 GCA_044224785.1 Candidatus Nanopelagicales bacterium
TCTGCGTCTCGGTGAAGATCGTGCCGAGGGTCTGCGCGTAGGCGTTGGCGAGGCTGCGGCCGGTGACGTCGCGGCGGTCGTAGGAGTAGCCGCGGAGGTCGGCGAGACGGACGCCGGCCACCCGCAGGTTCTCGAACTCGTTGTACTTGCCGACGGCGGCGAACGCGATGCGGTCGTAGATCTCGGAGATCTTGTGCAGCGCGCGCGAGCGGTTCTCGGCCACGAACAGCAGCCCGCCGGCGTACTGCAGGACCACGACGCTGCGGCCGCGGGCGATGCCCTTGCGGGCGTAGTCGGCCTTGTCCTTGATGACCTGCTCGGGCGAGACGTAGAACGGCATGCTCATCGGGGCGCTCCTCAGGCCGTCACGTTCGCGCGGGGACCGTCGGGGTGCGACTGGCGCGCGGCGACGACGGCTCGGACGATCGGGTCGAGCTCGTCCTCCTCGACGCGGCGGTAGCCGCCCGCGTCGACGAGCACGACGACCGGGAGGATCCCGCGGGCGAGGTCGGGGCCGCCGGTGGCGGAGTCGTCGTCGGCGGCGTCGTAGAGCGCCTCGACCGCGACCGCTATCGCGTCGGCGGGCGCCAGGCCCTCGCGCCAGAGCTTCTTGAGCGAGCCGCGGGCGAAGAGCGATCCCGAGCCGACGCCGTGGTGGCGGTGCTCCTCGTAGCGGCCGCCGGTGACGTCGTAGCTGAAGATCCGGCCGGCCTCGGCGTCGTAGTCGTAGCCCGCGAACAGCGGGACGACCGCGAGACCCTGCATCGCCATGCCGAGGTTGTTGCGCAGCAGCGCCGCGAGGCGGTTGGCCTTGCCGTCGAGCGAGAGCTGCGCGCCCTCGATCTTCTCGTAGTGCTCGAGCTCGACCTGGAACAGCTTCACCAGCTCGACCGCGAGGCCCGCGGTGCCGGCGATGCCGACGCAGCTGGACTCGTCGGCCGGGAAGACCTTCTCGATGTCGCGCTGGGCGATGAAGCTGCCCATGGTCGCGCGGCGGTCGCCCGCCATGATCACGCCGCCGTCGTAGGTGAGCGACACGATCGTCGTACCGTGCGGCGCCTCGACGGTCATTCCGGCGGGCAGGCTGCGACCCGCGGGCAGGAGCGACGGGTCGTGCTCGGCGAGGAACTCGGCGAACGACGACGATCCCGCGCGCAGGAACGCGGACGACAGGGATGCTCCCTGTCCCCCGGACGTGGACGTGCTCACCGTGGTCCCTCCTGCGTGCAACGTCGGTCGTGCGTGAGGTCCTGTGCGGACGCTCCGTCGATGAACCTAGCCAAGCCGCCGGGCAGGAGGCTCACTCGCCGCCCTTCTGGACGAACCCGCGGACGAACTCCTCCGCGTTGGTCTCGAGCGCCTCGTCGATGTCGTCGAGGATCGCGTCGATGTCGGCGTCGAGCGCCTCCTTGCGCTCGGCGAGGTCGCTCGAGGTCTCGACGGTCTCCTCGACCTGGTCCTCGGTCGAGCGGGTCCGGTGCTGCTGCTCCCCCGGCTCACGAGTGGGCATGGCGGGCTCCCGTCGGCTGTCATGTCCTGGTGGCCGCTGCGGCCACTCTCCCGACCCTACCCACGGGAACGGGTCCCCGCCCCCGGCCGATCGTCCGAGCCCCGCCCGTGTCCGGCTGCGCGCCCTCAGGGCAGGTCGCCGAGGGTCCGGATGGTGCGGACGTCGGGGGCGGGGCCCTGGATGCCGGTGCGGTCGAGCCACACGCCGGTGAGGCCGGCGGCCGTGGCGCCGCGGGCGTCGACGTCGAGGCGGTCGCCGACGTACGTCGCCCCCGCGGGCTGCTCGCCGAGCTGCTCCAGCGCGCGCAGGAACGCAGCCGGCTCGGGCTTCGCAGCCCCGATCGACGACGTCGCGATGGTCCTCTCCACCAGGTCGGTGAGGCCCGTCGCACGCAGCTTGCCCTCCTGGTGGTCCTGGTCTCCGTTGGTCAGCACCGCGAGGCGGTGCGTCTCCCTCAGCCGCGTGAGCGCCGGGACGACGTCGGGGAACGCCCGCCACGCGGCCGCGTAGCGCCGGTGGTACTCCCGGAACTGCTCGCCTGCCTCCTCGTCGGTCATCGCCGAGGTGTCGACGCCGAGCAGCTGCAGGAACCGGCGCACCCGGATACGTCGCTGCTCCTGCAGCCCTAGCCGGCCGTGGAAGTAGTCGGGCAGCACCGCCTCGGTGATCCGCCGCCACACGAGAACCGAGGGCTCGCCGTCGACCTCGTCGGGGAGGCCGGTCGCCGCGAGCCAGCCGGCGACGCCTTCGACCTCTGCTGAGTCGTGGTCCACCAGGGTCCCGTCGAGGTCGAGGAGCAGCAGCGGCCTCATCGCCCGAGCCCGATCGTCCAGCGCGGATCGGTGCGCTGGTAGAGCACGTGCTCCTGCCACCGCCCGGCGATCCGCAGGTAGTCCGGCGTCACGCCGTATTCGACGAACCCGTTGCGCTCGAGGACATGGCGCGACGCGATGTTGTGCGGCAGCGTCTCGCCCTGCACGCGGTGCAGCCGCAGCCGTCCGAACGCCAGGTCCACCATGAGCCCGAGCGCGGCGGTCGCGACACCCTGCCCGGTCGCGTCCGCCGCCACCCAGTAGCCGACGCTGGCGGACTGGAACGCCCCGCGGATCACGCTGTTCAGCCCGATCCGTCCGACCAGCGCGCCAGAACCGTCCACGATCACGTGCGGCACCTGGGTGCCGGCCTCGTAGCCGGCGAGCACCGCCCGGATGCCGTCGACCTGCCCGGCCTCGCTGAACCAGGACTCGGCCGGGGTCGGCTGCCAGGGCTCGAGGTGGTCGCGGTTCGCGATCACGAGCGCGGTCAGCTCGGCGGCGTCGTCCAGGCGCACCAGCCGGGTGCTCACTGCGTCGGGCATGCGGCCATCGTGCCCGTCCGCGCGCGTGCGCAGGACCAGATGGTCGGACCCGTCGGCTCGGTGCGCGTCAGGAGTTCAGGGCGTCGAGCAGGTCGGCCGCGGTCGGGCTCGCGTCGAGCAGCTCCCCGACGTGCGCGCGCGTGCCGCGCAGCGGCTCCAGGGTCGGCACCCGTTGCAGGGCGTCGTGGCCGGGCACGTCGAAGATCACCGAGTCCCACGACGCCGCGGCGACGCTCTCGGGGTAGCGGCGCAGGCACTCGCCGCGGAACCACGCGCGGGTGTCCTCCGGCGGCGTCAGGACCGCCGCCTCGACCTCGGCGTCGGTCGTGAGGCGCACGAGCGCGCCGCGCGCCTGCAGCCGGTTCGCGAGCCCCTTGTCGGCGCGGACGTCGCTGTACTGCAGGTCGACCAGCGCCAGCCTGGGGTGGTCCCAGTCGAGCCCGTCGCGGTCTCGGTAGCCCTCGAGCAGCCCCAGCTTCGCGACCCAGTCCAGCTCGCGCGACAGCGACATCGGGTCGGTCTCGAGGCGGGCCAGCACCGACTCCCAGCGGTCGAGCACGTCGGCCGTCAGCGGGTCGACCTCGCCCTTGCGCTCCACGTGCTTGCGGGCCTGCTCGAGGAACTCGAGCTGCATCTGCACGGCGGTGAGGCGACGACCGTTCACGAGGGTGACGAGATGCTTCAACGACGCGTCGTGCGAGACGGCGTGCATCTCGCGGACCGGTGCGTCCATGACGAGGTCGAGGTCGAGAGCGCCGTCCTCGAGCATCGACAGCACCAGCGCGGTCGTCCCCATCTTCAGGTACGTCGAGAGCTCGGCGAGGTTCGCGTCGCCGACGATGACGTGCAGCCGACGGTACTTCTCCGGGTCGGCGTGCGGCTCGTCGCGGGTATTGATGATCGGCCGCTTCAGCGTCGTCTCCAGCCCGACCTCGACCTCGAAGAAGTCGGCGCGCTGCGAGAGCTGGAAGCCGTGCCTGCGGCCCTCCTGCCCGACGCCGACGCGGCCGGACCCGGTCACGACCTGGCGCGAGACGAAGAACGGCGTCAGGTGCTTGACGATGTCGACGAACGGCGTCGTCCGGCGCATGAGGTAGTTCTCGTGCGTGCCGTACGACGCGCCCTTGTTGTCGGTGTTGTTCTTGTAGAGGTTCACCGGCTGCGCGCCCGGGATGCCGAGCACGAGCTCGACGCCTCGCGCCATGATGCGCTCCCCCGCCTTGTCCCACACCACCGCGTCGCGCGGGTTGGTGACCTCGGGGCTGGAGTACTCCGGGTGCGCGTGGTCGACGTAGAGGCGCGCACCGTTGGTGAGGATGAGGTTCGCGAGCCCGAGGTCCTCGTCGGTGAGCTGGCTCGGGTCGGCGTCGGCGCGGGTCAGGTCGAAGCCGCGCGCGTCGCGCAGCGGCGTCTCCTCGTCGTAGTCCCAGCGCGGCTTCTGCCGCGACGCCGGCAGCACGGAGCCGGCGTAGGCGTTCACGACCTGCGAGCTGGTGAGCATCGAGTTGACGTGCGGGTGCCCGGGCACGGAGATCCCGTACTCCGTCTCGATCCCCATGACGCGGTGCACGGTCATGCCACGAGACTACGTCCCCGGCAGGTCCCGGTCGCGCGCCCGCGCCGCTCTGGAGCGTTGACAGGCGCGGCGCGGCTGTCCAGCCTGGGCCGATGACCGCAGCCCGCACCTCCGTCGCCGACAAGCGCCAGGCCTTCCACCGCCTCCACGCGGACGGCTGCTTCGTGATCCCGAACCCGTGGGACGTCGGCAGCGCCCGGATGCTGCAGAGCATGGGGTTCCCCGCCCTGGCGACGACGAGCTCGGGCCTGGCGTGGGCGCTCGGCCGTCCCGACAACGGCATCAGCCTCGAGATGGCTCTCGCGCACCTCGCCGAGCTCGTCGAGGCCACCGACGTCCCGGTGAACGCCGACTTCGAGGACGGCTTCGCCTCGGCGCCGGACGACGTCGCGACGAACGTGCGCGCCGCCGTCGAGACCGGCGTGGCCGGGCTGTCGATCGAGGACTCGACGGGCCGC
>JBGAJT010000267.1:0-4872 GCA_044224785.1 Candidatus Nanopelagicales bacterium
CCGCCGTCCGGCCGGCCCCCCCGGGGGGGGCCGGCCCTTCCGCGTGGTTCAGGCGGACTTGTCGCGGCGCTCGCGCGTGCGCGGCGCGGAGTCGCGCGGCACCAGGGTCGGCAGCACGTTGTCGAGGACGACCTCGCGGTTGATGACCACGCGGGCGACGTCGTCGCGGCTGGGGACGTCGTACATCACGGAGAGCAGGACCTCCTCCATGATCGCGCGCAGCCCGCGGGCGCCGGTGCCGCGCATGATCGCCTGGTCGGCGACCGCCTCGAGCGCGTCGGGCGTGAACTCGAGCTCGACGCTGTCGAGCTCGAAGAGCCGCTGGTACTGGCGCACGAGCGCGTTGCGCGGCTCGGTGAGCACCTTCACCAGCGCGTCGCGGTCGAGCGCGACGACCGAGGTGAACACCGGCAGACGGCCGATGAACTCGGGGATCATGCCGAACTTGAGCATGTCCTCGGGCATCACGCGTCCGAAGACGTTGCCGGGGTTGGTGTCGACGCCGCTCTCCATGGACGCCGTGAAGCCCAGCGCCTTGCGACCGATCCGCTGCTCGATGATCTTGTCGAGGCCGGCGAACGCGCCCCCCACGATGAACAGCACGTTGGTCGTGTCGATCTGGATGAACTCCTGGTGCGGGTGCTTGCGCCCGCCCTGCGGCGGCACCGACGCGGTGGTGCCCTCGAGGATCTTCAGGAGCGCCTGCTGCACGCCCTCGCCGGAGACGTCGCGCGTGATCGACGGGTTCTCGCTCTTGCGCGCGACCTTGTCGATCTCGTCGATGTAGATGATGCCGGTCTCGGCCTTCTTGACGTCGTAGTCCGCAGCCTGGATCAGCTTGAGCAGGATGTTCTCGACGTCCTCGCCGACGTAGCCGGCCTCGGTGAGCGCGGTGGCGTCGGCGATCGCGAACGGCACGTTGAGCATGCGCGCGAGGGTCTGGGCCAGCAGCGTCTTGCCCGAGCCGGTGGGGCCGAGCAGCAGGATGTTGGACTTGGCCAGCTCGACGGCGTCGTCGCCGCGGCGCTCGCCACCGCCGCCGGACTGCACGCGCTTGTAGTGGTTGTAGACCGCCACCGACAGCGCCTTCTTCGCGGCGTCCTGGCCGATGACGTACTTGTCGAGGAACTCGTAGATCTCGCGCGGCTTGGGCAGCTCGTCGAACTGCAGGTCGCTGGACTCGGAGAGCTCTTCCTCGATGATCTCGTTGCACAGGTCGATGCACTCGTCGCAGATGTAGACGCCCGGTCCCGCGATGAGCTTCTTCACCTGCTTCTGGCTCTTGCCGCAGAACGAGCACTTGAGCAGGTCGCCGCCGTCTCCGACTCGCGCCACAGTGATCGTCCCTTCGTCGCCGCACCTCGGGGTGCGGGGCGTGCGTGCAAGGAGCGGTGCACCGACGGGCGGGGGCCCACCGGGTTCGCAGGTACGAAGGTACCCCGATCCGCGCTCCGGGTCGCGCTCCGTGACACGCCCGGATCCCTGGTTATGCCGACAGCGCAACGCCCGTCCGATACGTGATCGGACGGGCGTCGTGCCTGCTCAGAGCGCGGTCGGCTGCCTCAGGAGGCGGTGGCCGAGGCCTTGCGGGACGGGATCACCGAGTCGACGATGCCGTACTCGACGGCGGCCGTCGCCGACAGGATCTTGTCGCGCTCGATGTCCTTCTGGATCTGCTCGGGCTCGCGGCCGGTGTGCCGCGACAGGATGCCCTCCATCTCGGTGCGCATCCGGAGCAGCTCGTTGGCCTGGATCTCGATGTCGGTGCCCTGACCGCCGCCCTCGGTGTAGGGCTGGTGGATGAGCACGCGGGCGTGCGGCAGCGCGTAGCGCTTGCCGGGGGTGCCCGAGGCGAGCAGCACCGCCGCGGCCGACGCGGCCTGCCCGAGGCAGACCGTGGTGATGTCGGGCTTGACGAACTGCATGGTGTCGTAGATCGCCGTCATGGCGGTGTAGCTGCCGCCGGGCGAGTTGATGTAGATCGAGATGTCGCGGTCGGGGTCCATCGACTCCAGGCACAGCAGCTGGGCCATGACGTCGTCGGCGCTCGCGTCGTCGATCTGCACGCCGAGGAAGATGATGCGCTCCTCGAAGAGCTTGGAGTACGGGTCCCAGGTCTTGGTGCCCTGGGTGGTCCGCTCGGTGAACTGCGGCAGCACGTAGCGGGCCGAGGGGCCGGCGGCGGTGATGCCCGACGGCAGCAGGAACTGGTTCATGGTCATGGTCTCCGAATCCCTCGTCAGGCCGTGCCGCCGCCGCCGGTGACATCACCGGCGGACGTCACGACGTGGTCGACGATCCCGTACTCCTTGGCCTCGTCCGCGGAGAACCACTTCTCCCACTCGGAGTCCTCGACGATGCGCTCGACCGGCTGCCCGGTG
Organism: Candidatus Nanopelagicales bacterium; assembly: GCA_044224785.1. GTDB lineage: Bacteria > Actinomycetota > Actinomycetes > S36-B12 > CAIYMF01 > Longivirga. Next base: position 2,382 of record JBGAJT010000267.1, read on the forward strand.
TGGTGCGCGATGAGCTCGGCCATCTGCGCCTTGATGAGCAGCATCTGCTCGGCCTGCTTCTGCACGAGCGACTGGACGCCGCCGAGGCCGCCGAGCGGCTGGTGCATCATCACGCGCGCGTGCTTGAGGGCGTAGCGCTTGTTGGCGGCGCCGGCGGTGAGCAGGAACTGCCCCATCGACGCGCACATGCCCAGGCCCACGGTGGCGACGTCGTTGGGCACGAACTGCATCGTGTCGTAGATCGCCATGCCCGCCGAGACGCTGCCGCCGGGCGAGTTCACGTACAGGTAGATGTCGGAGACCGGGTCCTCCGCCGAGAGCAGCAGCAGCTGGCGGACGATCTCGTTGGCCATCTCGTCGCGGACCTCGCCCTCGAGGAACAGGATCCGCTCGCGCAGCAGCCGCTCCTTGATCGAGTCGCCGTAACCGGTCACCCCGGTCCCGGGACCCCGGTCGCTCCACTCACCGGTCACGGTGTCCTCCATGTCGCCTGGTGCTCGGGTCTTCTCGTCGCTCGACGCGGGTTCCGCGTCTCGCCTGCGACGACCCTAACCAGAGAACACCCCCGTGCCATCCCGGGCACGGGGGTGTTCGCCGTAGGCGTGACGCCGGGCAGCCCGGCGGGTGGTGCGGACGACCGGTCAGTCGTGGTCGTGACCCTCGTGGTCGTGACCCTCGTGGTCGTGACCCTCGTGGTCGTGACCCTCGTGGTCGTGACCCTCGTGGTCGTGGCCCTCGTGGCCGAGGTCGAGCAGGTCCGGGCCGCCGAGCGAGGCGAGCTCGACCGCGGCGCCGTTGCTGTCGGTGATGTTGGCGTGCTCGATGACGTGGGCGAGCGCCTTGCTGCGGCGCACCTCGGCGACCGCGGCCGGGACCTGGCCGGCGCTGACGAGCTCCTGGGCGAACTGGTCGGGGCTCATGCCGTAGCGCGGCGCCTGGGCGACCAGCCACGACGACAGCTCGGCCTCGGAGACCGAGAGCTGCTCGGTGTCGGCGATCTTGTCGAGGACCAGCTGGCTGACGAGCGACTCGCGGGTCTGCTCCACGACCTCCGCGCGGTGGGCGTCGTCGCCGTGGCCGTCGGAGAAGTGGTCCTCGACCTGCTGCTCGAGGAAGGAGTCGGGCACGGGCACGTCGGACATCGCGATGAGCGCCTCGGCGACCTTCTCGCGCGCGGCGTAGCCCTGCTCGAGGACCTTCACCTTGGCGAGGCGCTCGCGGATGTCGTCGCGCAGCTCGTCGATGGTGTCGAACTCGCTCGCGAGCTGGGCGAAGGAGTCGTCGGCGTCGGGCAGGACGCGCTCGCGCACCTGGCTCACGACGACGCTGACGTCGAGGCCCTTGTCGGCGTACTCGCCGACCTCGGGGGTGAAGACGAAGGTGCGGGTCTCACCGGCCTCGGCGCCCGAGACGGCCTCGTCGAAGCCCGGGAGCATGCCGTCGGTGCCGAGCTCGTAGGACATCGCGCTGCCCTGCAGGTCGTCGACGGTCTCGCCGTCGAGCGTGCCCGAGACGTCGACGAGCAGGACGTCGCCGTCGGCGGCGGCGCGCTCCACCGTGGTGAGCGAGCCGAAGCGGGCGCGCAGCGAGGTGAGCTGCTCCTCGACGTCGTCGTCGGCCACCTCGGCGGCGTCGACGACGACCTCGATGCCGTCGTAGGCCGGCAGCTCGAACTCGGGGACGACGTCCATCTCGGCGGTGAACTCGAGCGGCGCCGCGTCCTCGTAGGCGGTGATGTCGACCTCGGGACGGCCGAGCAGCTTGACGTCGTGCTCGCGCATCGCGGCGTCGAGGTTGAGGTTGATGGCGTCGTTGATCGCCTCGTCGAGCACCGCGGAGCGGCCGACGCGCTGGTCGATGACGCGCTGGGGCACCTTGCCCTTGCGGAAGCCGGGCACCGTGATCTGGTCGGCGATGCGCTTGTAGGCGGCGTCGAGGGCGGGCTTGAGCTCCTCGAAGGGCACCTCGACGGTGAGCTTCACCCGGGTGGGCGACACGTTCTCGACAGCGCTCTTCACAGCGATCGGTACTCCTGCGTTGCGTGCGGATGGGGATCCGCGGATCTGGGTGACGGCGTGGCCCGGGGCCGGACCTGCAGTCGGGGCGGGGAGACTCGAACTCCCGATCTCCTGCTCCCAAAGCAGGCGCGCTAGCCACTACGCTACGCCCCGGTTAGCGCCCCCGAGTCTAGGGGACGCCGGACCCCTCCCCGACCGCGCTCCCCCGCTGCTGCAGGGCCCTGGGCGTCGCCCTGCCCGCCTGCCCGCGGGATGGGTACGCCGGGACCGCGAGGCGGCGACGCCGTGCGCTGGCTGGCGGGGCGGTGTGGCTCCGGTGGCGCCTCGTTCCGCCTCGGACGCCTTCGGGTGACCGGGTCCGTCACGTGGGGGACGGTGCGCGGTGCGGCGGGGCGACGCTGCGCGCCGCGTCGACCGGTCGGCGTCGAGGGGTTCCTCCCGATCCGTGCGACCCGTTCTCATGACGAAAGGCC
>JBGAJT010000268.1:0-4865 GCA_044224785.1 Candidatus Nanopelagicales bacterium
CTCCGAGCGCATCAACTCGACCCAGTCGGTCGCTCTGCGGTCGCTGGGCACCGTCGCCGACGCGAGCATCACCCGCGTCGGGGCACCGGCTGAGCAGAGCGTCGACGCCAGCGTGACCTCGGGCGGGTCCGGACCGAGCCCCTCGCAGGCTCAGATCCTGGCCGCGCTGCCGGACGGGTCCCGCATGGTCGATGCCGGCGGCTCGGCGTCGGTGATCGCGGAGGCCGGCCCGTGGGGCCTGCGGTCCTGGCTGCAGGCCGCCGACACCCGTGAGCCGATGAACGCGGGCCGGTGGATCGTCGACGACGGCCGGCTCCCGGCATCGACGTCGGAGATCGCGCTCGGCGTCGACGACGCGCGCCGGCTGCAGGTGCACGTCGGCGACCAGGTCACCATCACCGCCACGACAGGGTCCGAGCGCGTCGCACGCCTGACGCTGGTCGGGCTGGTGCGGCCGTACTCGCAGCAGACGACGGGCAACGACGGCGTCGTGCTCCCCGGCGTCGTCGACATCGACCAGGAGATGGACGGGAAGGTGGGCGTCGTCGACCCGGCGAAGCCCACGACGGACGGCGGACCGACGAGCTACCTCGTGACGACGCCGGCTCCGCTCACCTGGCCCGACGTCCGCGCGCTGAACGCGATCGGTGCCGTCGTCATCAGCCGCACGGTGCTCGAGTCCCCGCCGACCTTCTGCCCGGTCGGGCTCATCGTCTGCCTCGACTCAGGGATCCCGCCGCAGTTCGCCGACGGGCCGGTCTCCGAGAGCCCGGACCAGGTCGCCCGCGCCGCGCGCGACGCCGCGCTCGTCGTCGTCGTCCTCGTCCTCATCGTGCTCCAGGTGGCGCTGCTCGCCGGTCCCGCGTTCGCGGTGCAGCTGCGCCGGCGCCAGCGCGAGCTCGGCCTGGTCGGCGCGAGCGGCGGTACGTCGGCCGACCTGCGTCGCACCGTCCTCGCGTCCGGCGTCGTCCTCGGTGTCGCGGGCGGGGTCCTGGGCATCGCGTTCGGGTGGGGCGCAGTGCTGCTCCTGGGCGGTCTGCTCCCGTGGGCACCGCTGGCCGTGAACGGTGTCCCGGTCGGCATCCCGCCGCTGCCCGTCTATGCGCTCGGGGTCGCGCTCATCGGCCTGATCGCCGCGGTCGTGGCCTCGCTGATCCCGGCGGTGATCGCCGGTCGCAGCGACACCGTCGGCTCCCTGCGCGGCCGCCGCCCGCTGCCGCCGCTGCGCGGCCGCACGCCGGTGATCGGCCTGCTGCTGGGCATCGCGGGCATCGCCGTGATGGCGTACGGCCGGGTGAAGATCGACGGGCTCGTCCTCGTCGTCGGCATCCTGCTCGGGGAGCTCGGGCTCGTGCTCGTCATGCCGTGGCTGGTCGTGCAGTGCGGTCGGCTGGGTCGCTGGCTGCCGCTGTCCTCGCGCATGGCTGTGCGCGACGCCGGCCGCCACCGCCTGCGCACGGCCGCTGCGGCGTGCGCCATCGCCGCCGCTGCGGCTGCCGGCGTGGCGGTGTCGACGTGGGCGACGTCGACGTCGAGCCTCGACCAGTCCACGAACGTCGCCTTCCCGCCGGGGGCGCTCGGCATCCAGGCGTGGGAGGAGACCGACGCCGCGGCCGCGACCCTGACCGCGCGGGTGCAGCGCGCGGTCGCGGCGGTCGATCCCGAGGCGACGGTGACGACGCTGCTGGGGGTCGCCCCCACGGCGTACACGGACCGGTCGCCGTCGGCCACCAGGATGGGCTCCGTCGGCTGCGTCGTCCCGGCGAGCTCCGTCCCCCAGCTCGCACCCGACGCCGGGGCCGCGGCCAGTGCGCCCGAGGGTGCTGTCGGACCCGACGGCGACCTGTGGCTGCCGTGCTCGGGCCGGTCCGCCAGCAACGGGAGCCTCGGCGGAGAGGTCGTGGTCCTGCAGGACCCGTCCCAGCTCGGTCTGATCCTCGGGCCGACCGTCGACCCGGCGGAGGGGATCGCCGAGCTCGAGCGGGGCGGCGCCGTCGTCCTGCAGCCGAACGCCCTCGACGCCGAGGGCCGGGTGGTCCTGCAGTCGATGATGGTCGCCAACGACGGGACCATCACCGACTCGGCACTGACCCGGGTCCCGGGGCTGGAGATCCTCGACGGGGCGCTTCCGGCGTCGGTGGTGCTCGGGCCGAGGTCCTTGCCCGCCAGCGCGTCGATCGCGGCCGACCCGCACGCGCAGATGCTGGTCGTGACGCCGGCGGTGCAGGACAGCCCGGACCGCCCGACCGTGGCCGACCAGCTCGACCTCGGCCTGGCCAAGGCCCGGATCTCGGGTGGCGTGGCCACCTCCTTCTCCGACCCGATCAGCAGCGAGGCGTTCCAGCTGATCGTGTACGGCGTCGGGGCGCTCGCCCTCGCGCTGCTGGCGGGGCTGATGGTCACCGCGCTGGCGCTCGCCGACGGCCGCGGGGACCTCTCGACCCTGGCGGCGGTCGGGGCCGAGCCGCGGGTGCGGCGCCGGTTCTCGGCGTCGTCCGCCGGGTTCGTGGCGGCCCTCGGGTGCGCCACGGGCGTCGCGTCGGGGCTGGTCCTGGCCTGGCTGCTCAACCCGCTGTTCAACCGGTTCGGGTCCTCGACCGTGGTCGTGCACGGGTGGCTCGTGGCGTTCGTCCTGGTCGGGATCCCGCTGGTGACGGCCGGCGCCGCCTGGCTCACGACCCGCAGCCGGATCCCGCTGACCCGTCGCCCCGACTGACCGGGCCGAGCAGCCCCTCGACCCGACACCCTGACCAAGCCCCTCGACCCGCCGCCCCGCAGCCCGACCGCCGGAACCGACCTCCCCAACGGTCCCGTCGCAGGTCAGCGGGTTTGGGCGGACCCGGGGCGGGCCGGTAGGCTGGCCCCTACGTCGCCCGGCGTACCCCTCCCTCCTGGGAGCGGCCTGCCGGGCCTCGTGACGCTTCACCCTCCTGCCACGGAGAGACCGTGGCCGCGAAGTCCAGAGGAGGTGGGTATTCATGCGTCATTACGAGGTCATGGTGATCCTCGACCCCGATCTCGAGGAGCGCACCGTCGCCCCGAGTCTCGACACGTTCCTCAACGTGGTGAAGGCCGACGGCGGCAGCGTCGACAAGGTCGACATCTGGGGCCGTCGTCGTCTGTCGTTCGAGATCAACAAGAAGGCCGAGGGCATCTACGCCGTCCTCGACCTCACCTGCACCCCGGCCGCGGTGCAGGAGCTCGACCGCCAGCTCAACCTGAACGAGGCGGTCCTGCGCACCAAGGTCATGCGCCCGGACGCTCACTGAGCTCTCCGCTCACGCATCCACAGTCCGCGCCCGTCGGCCTAGCCGTCGTCGGAGCGCACCCGTAAGGTCCGGCACGTCCGTACCCCTCTCCTCGCAAGGCGGTCAGCACCATGGCGCAGGGCGACATCAACGTCACCATCGTCGGGAACATCACCAACGATCCCGAGCTGCGGTTCACGCCGAGCGGCGCAGCGGTCGCGAGCTTCACCATCGCGTCCAACTCGCGCTACCTCGACAAGGCCACGAACGAGTGGAAGGACGGCGAGCCCGTCTTCATGCGCTGCAGCGTGTGGCGGCAGTACGCCGAGAACGTCGCGGAGTCCCTCACCCGGGGCACGCGCGTGATCGCGACCGGCCGGCTCAAGCAGCGCAGCTACGACAACCGCGACGGCCAGAAGGTCACGGTCATCGAGCTGGAGGTCGACGACGTCGGCCCCGCTCTGCGCACCGCGACCGCCAAGGTCACCAAGGTCGCCCGCTCCGGCGGCGGCTTCGGCGACGGCGGCTCCTCCCAGGGCGGCGGCTTCGGCGGCCAGCCCCAGGGCGGCGGCGGCGACGACCCGTGGGCGAACCAGGGTGGCGGCGGCGGTAACGCCGGCGGCTCCTGGGGCGGTGGCGGTGGCGGCGCGTCGTACGACGAGCCCCCCTTCTAGGACGCTCCGCTCGCTGGACCTTTCGATGCACGACCCGGCCGCCCCCAGCGGCAGCCGGTCACCCACGTCCGACCCCATCCCGGCGAAGAACGCCGGGCTCCCCTCTAAGGAGCACCACGATGGCCAAGCCTGCTCTTCGTAAGCCGAAGAAGAAGGTCTGCGTCTTCTGCAAGGAGAAGATCGCGCACGTCGACTACAAGGACACGACGCTGCTGCGCAAGTACATCTCCGACCGCGGCAAGATCCGTGCCCGTCGCGTGAGCGGCAACTGCACCCAGCACCAGCGCGACGTCGCGACCGCGGTCAAGAACGCCCGCGAGATGGCGCTGCTGCCCTACACCTCGACCGCCCGCTGACGAAGGAGGCGACTGACATGAAGCTCATCCTGACCCAGGACGTGAACGGTCTCGGCGCCCCCGGCGACGTCGTCGAGGTGAAGGACGGCTACGGCCGCAACTTCCTCCTCCCGCGCGGCTACGCCACGCCGTGGACCAAGGGCGGCGAGAAGCAGGTCGCGCAGATCAAGCGCGCCCGCTCGGTCCGCGAGGTCCGCGACGTCGAGTCCGCCACCGCCATCAAGTCCTCGCTCGAGGGCCTGAAGGTCACCCTGTCGGCCCGTGCCGGCGACACCGGCCGCCTGTTCGGCGCGGTCACCGTCGCCGACGTCGTCGAGGCCATCACGGCCGCCGGCGGCCCGGCCGTCGACAAGCGCAAGGTCACGATCGTCTCCCCGATCAAGACCGTCGGCTCCCACAAGGTCGAGGTGCGCGTGCACCCCGAGGCCCTGGCCACCCTGAACGTGGACGTCGTCAGCGCCTGACGCACCAGCACCACAGCACGCCGCGCGTCCGGAGGGGCGCCCCCCGCCAGGGTGGCGGCCCGTGCCGGAACCCGGGCCCCAGCGAACCGCGAATCCACCCGGCCTTCCGGGTGAGGGTGCCCC
>JBGAJT010000269.1:0-4849 GCA_044224785.1 Candidatus Nanopelagicales bacterium
TTCGAGGCGGCGCCGCGCACCGCTCCCACCGCGGCCGGGTGGCTCTCGGCGACCACCATGGTGCGCACCGTCGGCAGGCTTGCGCGGTCCAGCGCGCCGAGGATCGGGGCTCGCAGCAGCCAGCCCACCCCCAGCACCGCGAGGATCACGACCGCGAAGAACGCCATCGCGGCAGCACCGACGAGCAGGGCGAGGTACTCGCGCGGGTCGTAGTCGCCCCACAGCGCCACCGGCCAGAGCAGTGCGCCGAGGAGCGTGACGACTCCGGCCTCGCGCGCCCATCGGACGCGCAGCGGCGCAGCCTCGACGAGCGCGGCCGGTGGGGGGACCGACGACATGGGCACCTCGCAGACGGACGCCGACGTCGGCGGACGCCCAGAGTAGGCACGCTCCCACTCGCCGCGGGCCCGATCGTCGTAGTCGCCGCCCGCGAGCGAGCCGGGCGGGCTGAGCGCGAGGCGATCAGGCGGGCGGGGCCACAGTGTCGGCGCCGTCGGGCGTGGCGTCGTAGGAGGCGAGCGCCTCGTCGGCGAACGTCACGACCGCGTGGGTGCCGTCGCAGAACGGCTTGTTCTTCGACTCGCCGCACCGGCACAGCGCCATCCGGTTCCGCACGGGGTACGGCGTCCCGTCCTCGCTCGTCACCGGGATGCCGCCCCGCAGCCACAGGCCGCCGCTGATGCCCGCCGCCGGGTCCTCGATCACCGCGATCGTCGGCTCGAGCTCGGGCTCGACCTCCACGCCCGCGCGCTCGAGCACGAGACGACCGGCCGGGCAGTGCGACACCTCGTGCAGCGCGATCGCGCGCGCGTCGTCCTGGTCGGAGCCCTCGACCGCGCTCCACGCGTCGCCGTGCCCGTCGCAGAACCTGCCGTGCGCGCACAGCGCGTAGACGTCGCGCATCGTGAGATCCGGGCCCTCGATGACGCGCGCCTGCGCGGCGTGCGGCGCCCGACTCGCCGTCTCGGTGCCGTCGAACCCGGCCTCGAGGTGGCTGTCGTCGCAGAACGGCTTCGTGCCCGACCGCCCGCACCGGCACAGCGAGAACCGCTTCCCGGTCGGGATCTCCGCGCCCCGCTTCCAGGTCCAGCTCGCACCGGTGCCGTCGGTGCAGATCACCTGGTACTCCACGGTGACCGGCCCGGTGACCAGGTAGGGGCCGTCCGTGCTCACCACGACCGACGGGACCTGCGGCTCGTTCATCGCGGACTCCTTCGCCGTACGCCGGCAGCGCGGGGACCTGTGCCACGAAGCATGGACGCTCCGACCGCGCGCGGCAGCAGGTTCGGCGAGGTCGTAGCAGATCGGCGACCTGGCGCCCACGAGGCGAGGGGTGGCCATAGGTATCAGGACCATCGTCCGGTACCGGTCCCTACCGCGCGCCACCCAGACTCCCGGGGCACGCCACCGTCGAGGTGGCCTTATCCATGTCCGGAGGACATCTGATGCCGCGCCACGTGGGGACGATCCCCGAGTCGTCCCGCGGTTCCACCCTCGCCCGCGGAACCGCGCTCCACGCCGTCGCCGGCACCTTCGTCGTGGGGTCGCTGGCGGGTGTCGCGTCGGCCAAGGGAGGGGTGGAGACGGGCGGCGGCGGCACGACGACCGCCGCGACGTGCGGCCCCGTGACCTCGCTGACCTACAAGGGCGACGCGACGACGAGCGAGACCGGTCTGGCCACGGTCCAGGTGAGCTACGGCGTGAAGCCGTGCACCAACGGCCAGTCGGTCACCGTCGACACCCGGGTGGCCCTCACCGCCGACCCGACCCAGCTCGTCCACGAGCAGACCGGCGCCGCGCTGAGCGGTCGCTCGCCTTCGGAACCTGCTCGCGCGATCGCCTGGATCGCCTGGCGCACACGGCCTCTCGCGTCCCGCGCGGCCGCGGTCGCCGCCTCTGGTGCGCAGCCGGTCAGCAGCGGCCCGGCTCGGCCACGACGCGGCCGTCGACCCAGGTGCGCTGCACGCGCAGGTCGTCGTCGAACCAGACGAGGTCAGCGCGCGCTCCGACCTCGAGGCGGCCGAGGTCGGCGCGGCGCACCAGGTCGGCGGGCACGCGGGTCGCCGCCTCGAGCGCGACGGCGAGGTCGACCCCCTGGGCGACGACGTTGCGCACGCCCTCGTCCAGGGTGAGGACGGACCCGGCGATGGTGCCGTCGGCGCGACGCGGCAGCGCGCCGTCGTCGGACACCACGACGTCCTCGCCGCCGAGCTCGTAGCGGCCGGGAGGCATCCCGGCGGCGGCCACGGCATCGGTCACGAGCACCACGCGGCCGGCGCAGGCGCGCATGATCACGCGGACGATCGGGGCGCTCACGTGCTGCAGGTCGGGGATCAGGCCGACGACGAGCCGGTCGTCGGACATCGCCTGGCCCGGGACGCCGGGCTCGCGGTGCCCGAGCGGCCGCTGCGCGTTGAACAGGTGCGTGACCATCCGCGCACCGGCGTCCGCGGCGGCGGTGACCACCGAGCCGGTCGCGTCGGTGTGGCCGATCGACACGACGACACCGTCGGCGGCGAGCCGCTTCACGGCGTCGATCGCGTGGTCGCGCTCGGGCGCGAGCGTCAGGATCGTGAGCGCCTCACGCCCGGGCGAGCCGAGCAGGACGTCGAGCGCCTCCGGCGACGGGTCGCGCATGAGGTCGGCGTCGTGCGCACCGCGGTAGCGCGGCGACAGGAACGGCCCCTCGACGTGCGCGCCCACGAGCCGGGCACCGTCGTCGACCGGTCCCGCCGAGCGCCGGGATGCCGTGCGGGTCAGCGCATCTGCGAGGTCCTCGACCGGCGCGGTGATGAAGGTGGCGACGTACGCCGTGACACCAGAGCGCACCAGGGCACGGTCGACGGCGTCCCAGTCGTCGGACGTCGCCGACGCGAAGTCGACACCGGCGAAGCCGTTGATCTGCACGTCGACGAGGCCCGGCGAGAGCAGGCCGTGGTCGAGCGAGACGTCGACGTGGTCGGGGACGTGGTCGAGGACCTCGACGATCCGCCCGTCCTCGATCACGAGCGCGCCCGGGCCGGTGACGGTGACGGCGCCGGCGACGAGCAGCCGGGGCGCCGACACCACCGTGCGGGTCTGGTGGGTCATCGGTCTCACCACGTCTCGGTGACCTTGGACAGGCCACGGGGTCGGTCGGGGTCGAAGCCGCGCGCGACCGCGGATCGCAGCGCGAGCTGCTGCAGCGGGATCACGTCGACGAGCGGCGCGAGATCCTCGCGCAGCGCGTGGCCGAGGTCCATCCCCACGGTCGAGAGCTCCAGCGACGCGGGTCCGCCGAGCACGGTGACGTCGGCGCCGCGCTCGCGCAGCCGCTCGAGCACCGGGCGCATCGCGGTCTCCCCCACGCCCGGCGGCACGATGGCGAGCACCGGGTGGTCGCTGTCGATCATGGCCAGCGGACCGTGCAGCAGGTCGGCGCCGCTGAAGGCGGGCGCCGCGACGTACGACGTCTCCATCAGCTTGAGCGCGCCCTCGAGCGCGGTGGGGAACGAGTACCCCCGACCGGTCAGGACGATCCGGTCGGTGAACCGGTAGCGCGCCGCGAGGGCGGCCACCTCGTCGCTGCGCCCCACGAGGGCGGCAGCAGCACCGGGCACGGCGTCGGCGGCCGACGGGTCCTCCCCCAGGACCGCCTGCACCGCGAGCCACAGGGTGAGGAGCTCCGCTGTGTAGGACTTCGTCGCAGCGACGGCACTCTCCGCACCGGCCCGCACGTCGAGGTGCAGCTCGGCAGCGCGCGCCAGGTCGGACTCCGGCGCGTTGGTGACCGCGAGCGTGTGCGCGCCGCACGCGCGCGCCACCGACACGGTCTCGACGAGGTCGGGCGACCCGCCGCTCTGCGAGACGGCGACGAGCAGGACGTCGCGGAGGTCGGGGCGCGACCCGTACGCCGTCAGCGTCGACGGCGACGCGAGGCCGGCGGGCAGCCCGAGGCGCACCTCGACGAGGTACTTCGCGTAGAGCGCGGCGTGGTCGCTCGTGCCGCGGCCGGCGAACATGACGAACCGGGGCGCACGCTCGCGCAGGACTCGGCCGACCTCGGCGGCGTCGGCCAGACCATCCCGCAGGATGCGCTCGAACACGGCTGGCTGCTCGGCGATCTCGGCGGCCATGAGTGCGCCGGGCTCCGGCCTCGTGCTGGTGGTCACGTCTCTCCCAGGAGTCGTCGGACGGCCGCCTCGGCCGAGACGGCCGAGGCGCTGAGGGTGTCGATGCGCCCGCGCGCCGCGAGCGGCAGACCGGACGGCAGGCCCATCTCCACGAGGACGGTGTCGGGACGGGTGGCGAGGATGCGGTCGAGCGCGGCGGCCTGCCAGGCGTGGCGGTGCGGGTCGCGCGCCACGACGACCAGCGGCGTCCCGGCGCTGGCCCCGACCGCGGCGGCGACGTCGTCGTCGGGGCCGACCTGGAACGTGCGCGTGCCCGGGACCGTCTGCGCGAGAAGCGGTGCGACGCCCCAGGGGACGGCGCCCACGGCGACCATCGCGGCCGGCTGCAGCGTGATCACCGACGGCGCACCTTCGACGCGCACGTCACCGGTCACCCGGAGCGCGGCGGTCGCAGCACGCGCCGAGGCCGAGCGCCCGGCGTCGACCAGACCGGGCCGGGCGGTGCCGCGACGCGCGACGAGCGCGTTCACGCGGGTGGCGGCGTCGGCGAGCCGGTCCGCGGAGAGGCGCCCGGTGGTGACGGCCTCGAGGATCCGCTGCGCGGTCCGCTCGACGACCGACTCGTCGGCGCGCTCGCCGCCGAGGCAGAGCGCGTCGACCCCCGCGCGGAGGGCGCGGACAGCCCCCACCACGAGCCCGCAGTACGCCGCGACGCCCCCCAACACCAGCGCGTCGGA